>JAHELO010000241.1 GCA_024644145.1 Christiangramia sp. | reverse complement strand
CGCATCCTTTAACATTAAAATACTTCTATGGAGGCTACTGTCGTTAGAACAGGCACTGAAGGAAAAACCTGGGGTGGTGGTAATGATCCACTAAAAGCAAGTTACGGAAAAATGATGATGTGGTTTTTCATCCTTTCCGATGCTTTAACATTTTCAGGATTCCTTGCCGCTTATGGTTTTTCAAGATTTAAATTCATCGATTCCTGGCCAATCGCAGATGAGGTGTTCAATCACTTCCCGTTCTTGCATGGAGTAGATGCCCCGATGTACTACGTGGCATTGATGACGTTTATCCTTATTTTTTCTTCGGTAACTATGGTTTTGGCAGTAGATGCCGGGCACCATATGAAGAAAGGGAAAGTTACTATCTATATGTTTCTTACCATTATTGGTGGGCTTATCTTCGTAGGCTCTCAGGCTTGGGAGTGGAAAAACTTTATCAGTGGAACTTATGGTGCTGTTACTACAAAAGGAGGTAATATACTTCAGTTTGTAGATGGCGAAGGGCACCGTGTGGCTTTATCTGATATTGCAGTAGCAATTCCGGGTGAAAGGCTGGAGCATGAAGCGAATACAGGAATCTGGTTCGATTCAGGGAAAGATCTTCCAACTTATAGTCTGGAAGAAATCAAAGCTGGATTTGCGGCTAACGAAGATTTATTGGTACGTACGCAGGTGCTTACTGAAGACGGTGAAAAAACGATCTTAAGCAGGGAAGAATCTATAAATAAACTGAATGCTGAGGCAATTGGAACTGTAGAAGGTGCAAACCTTGTTCAGAACGAATACGGTCATCCGTTATTTGCAGACTTCTTTTTCTTTATCACAGGTTTCCACGGGTTTCACGTATTGTCTGGGGTGATTATCAATATCATTATTTTCTTTAACGTGATCATAGGTACCTATGATAGACGTGGAAGTTACGAAATGGTTGAGAAAGTTGGACTTTACTGGCACTTTGTAGACCTTGTATGGGTATTTGTATTTACATTCTTTTACCTGGTATAATTCTGAAATAAAAAATTATGGCTCACGATACTACGCAACATCACGGATCGGCAAGTAAAAGGATCTGGACAGTTTTCGCAATTCTTTCAGTTGTGACGATTGTTGAAGTAATTTTAGGGATTATAAAACCTGAATTTTTAACTGATACTTCGTTATTGGGGATGAGTTTGCTTAACTGGATTTTCATTATCCTGACTATTTATAAAGCTTATTATATCGCCTGGGCATTCATGCACCTTGAGCATGAGACTAAAGGCCTGAGAAGAGCGATCGTATGGACCGCGATATTCCTTATATGTTACCTTATCTTTATTCTTCTAACTGAGGGCGGGTACATATATGATGTATATAAAAGCGGACACGTTTCCTGGGACTTCTAGGAAAAGTTAAAAGTATTGGAAAAGGCGGTTTTGTTAAACCGTCTTTTTATTTTTGTAGCCCCCTGTAAAACTGGATTTTCTACTTATGAAAAAGTTTCTGGTACTTGGAATTTTGTTTGCCCTACCCATTACCGCATACTTATTTTTTGCCTCGGGCAAGAATAATTTTGCCAGACTACCTGTGTTGACTGAAAATGTTCAGGACGTCAGCAGCTTCCAAACAAATACAAATTCTTCAATTAGTTTTAAAGACCACATTAGTGTGGTTGCTTTCTTTGGTTCAGATCTTGAAAACATCAAGGGTAATACCTTCAATCTGGACAAAAAGATCCTGGAGAAATATTATGATTTTGATGATTTTCAATTTGTGATCGTTCTGCCTGAAACAGCTAAAGGCGATACCAGTGAATTTGTAGAGGAGTTCAGGAAGATAAGCGAATCTTCTAAATGGAAAATAGCCTATGCTGGTCTGGATAAGGTCCATAAAGTGTTTAATAGTTTTAAAACGCCTCATAAGCTTGACAAAACTGGCCATACACCATATGTTTTTATTGTAGATAAAGAAGGAAATCTTAGGGGGAGAGATGATGATGAGGATTATGGTAAATTATATGGCTATGATTCCCGTGACGTGGCAGAGCTTAATAATAAAATGAATGATGATGTTAAGGTGATCCTTGCTGAATATCGCCTGGCCCTAAAGAAGAATAATTCGCAGCGCAAGAAATAATAACAATGAAAAATTACTCATACATAGGTATCTCTTTGGTGATCCTCATCTTCGGAATAATATTCGTTCCCAAGATCATAGACAGGATTAATGAAGATGAGATCGTATCTACAGATCGTTTGAATCAGAAAAGGGAAAGAACATCAAAAAGTACTGGGGAAGCTTTATCTTTTATTGAGATAGACGGAGAAAAGAAGAAAGCCCCTCAATTTAAATTCATAAATCAGGACGGTGATACTATCACCAATGAGGATTATAAGGGTAAGGTTTACCTCGTTGAATTTTTCTTCACCACCTGTCCCACTATTTGCCCTATTATGAACGAGAATCTGTTAGAGATCCAGGATGAATTTAAAGGGCGGAATGATTTTGGAATTGCATCCTTTACTATAGATCCTGCCCATGATACTCCTGAAGTTCTAGCAGAATATGCCAGGAACTATGGCATTACCAGTTCTAACTGGAATTTGATGACCGGAGACAGAGAGAAAATATATGATCTAGCGAATAAAGGTTTTGGTATTTATGCAGGGCAGGATGCTGATGCAGCAGGAGGTTTTGCGCATCAGGGAATGTTTGCGCTGGTAGATCAGGATGGGTATATCAGGTCACGAAAAGATCAATTCGGGAATCCGCTCATTTACTACCGTGGGTCTGTGGCCCGTGGAGAAAGTGTAGCCCGCGGTGAAGAAGAACCGCAAATAGATATTTTAATTGAGGATATAAATAAATTACTTTGAAAACAAGTATAAAAAGTTCAGATAAAGTGGCAGTGCCTGTTATCATTGCCCTTTCTATTGCCGTTCCTGTGATCGTTTTGGTTCTTATGTTGTTGCCTGAACGATATAACATCTTTGGAGCAGATACAATGACGTTCCCGTTGTTTCATGGCGTTTTAAATTTCCTGACGGCGATTCTCCTAATTATCGGCTATTTTTTTATGACCGTGCAGAAATATGTAGAGCATAGAAATACTATGATCGCAGCATTTGGTCTCTCGGTTGTATTTTTAATTAGCTATGTGCTGTCTAAAATCAGCAATGAACCGGTTCCCTATGGTGGTGAAGGTATCTTAAGAAATGTATATTTCTTTATACTCATAACACATATTGTTCTTTCAGCGATTATAGTTCCTCTTGTTTTATTTACCATGTACAGGGGACTAAGCGGGGAATATGAAAAACATGCGAAGATCGCCCGATGGACCTTTCCAATATGGTTATATGTGGCAATTACCGGAGTACTGGTATTTTTATTTATGATGCCTTATTATTAAGTAATGCTATTAATTCGTTAATTTTGAATTGATTAGATCAAGCTGGATGATGAAAAATCTTTTATTTGCGATATTAATCCTTTCATTTCTGCTTATCCCAGAATTCGCACAAGCTCAGTGTTCCATGTGTCGGGCGGTACTGGAGAGCGAAGCAGATCAAAGCACGGCTAAGGGAATCAATGATGGCATTCTTTATCTTATGATCTTTCCTTATTTGCTTATTGGAGGTGTAGGCTACTTTATATACAGGTCCAGAAAAAAGAAATCTGATATTTCTTAAATTTTCTGTTGAATTTTATCCAGGCTGTTGGTGGCTAAGTACTTAAAGCTGTAACAATTTAGTTTTTTTACAGTCTTATTAAGTAGGATTCATTCTCCTGCTTTATAACCATCAATTATGATAGAAATAT
>JAHELO010000240.1 GCA_024644145.1 Christiangramia sp. | reverse complement strand
CCTTCCCTGCGGCATAAGCGACCGTGTCATTAAGAAACCTAAGGGTATAAAAACTTTCATCTGACAGTCTAACCCAGGTTTTTCCTCTATCATTACTGTAATCTATTCCTGTAAAACCGGTGACTACTATTCCATTTCCATTAGTGTTAGGAACAAATCTTATTGAGCTCTTATATCCGGGATCCTTAGTTTCAGCTATTAACTCCCAGGTTTTACCACCGTCTATACTTATTGCCTTATTTCCGGAGTTTAAGGCAGGTTCAGTATAATCACCACCAATTATTACACCCAGATTTTTATTATAAAAATCCAGGCTATATCCACCCGTGGTAGGCTTACCATCTAATAAAGGAGTATTAAAAACCTCCCAGGTCTTACCCTTATCTGGAGAATATAAGATTCTTGATCTCATTCCGCCGGTAATTATCCAGGTATGATCTTCGTAGATCGCAATATTGGAGTTACTGGCAGCAAATGCAGCTTCCCCTTCCACTACTGCCGGCAATACTTTACAATCTAACTTATTCCAGCTATTACCTCCGTTCCTGGTAATAATAATAGACATACATCCATTGGTTGGATCTCCCATCGCAATGCCTTCTTTATCATTCCAAAACGCCATGGCATCATAAAAAACCTTTTCATTTTCTTCTTTATAGACTAGCTCCATCCTTCCCTGGTCGCCGGTCTTATACAATAAAGCCGGGTTAGCCACGCTAAGCATAAAGAAATCATTAGCCGTACTTGCCACCGCTCTGAATTCAGGACTTATGGTATCAAATTTCTGGGTATTGATCTTCCACTTTTTAGTACCCGGATTATATAAGCCATATTTCCCTTGGTTCCCGGCAAAAGCCAGATTATCACCCATGATTTCGATAGCCCGTATACTTAAAGAATCATTTTCCAGTAGGATTTCCACCTCTACCTTTTCAAATGGTTTAGATTGCCTGGATTCTTTATTTAATTCGCTTTGTTGGTGGTTATCCTTGCATGCCAATACCAGTAAAACCAGAAGGAAACTTAATTTTTTCATATTTAGAATTTGAGCCAAATATAAATTAATCCGTTTCAAAAAAACGTAACTTTGCCGCTTTAAAGAATATTTATGCGCCTACACAGGAATCTTGTTTTTGCTACCGTTGATGCTTTAGCTGAAATTTTTAATGAAGGAAAATATGCCGATAAGGTTATCGAAAAAACTCTGAAAAGGGATAAACGCTGGGGATCCCGTGACCGAAGTTTTATCGCAGAAACAACTTACGATATTGTTAGATGGAAAAGATTATACGCTGAAATTGCCGAAGTAAAAGAGCCTTATAAACGTGAAGATCTCTTTAGAATGTTCGCCATTTGGTGTGTACTTAGAGGGGTGCAAATCCCAGATTGGCCACAATTCGAAAAGACTCCTGAAAGACGTATTAAAGGGAAATTTGATGAGCTTAGCCGCATTAGAAAATTTAGAGAATCTGTGCCAGACTGGATGGATGAACTAGGTGAAAAGGAACTGGGAGAAAAGGTTTGGACTAAAGAGATACATTCGCTTAATATGCAGGCTCCAGTTGTAGTTAGAGCAAATAAACTGAAAACAACTCCGGCAGAACTGGCTGAGAAATTAAGAGAAGAAGGAATAGAGACCTCTAATCTTAGAAACTATCCGGAAGCTCTGGAGTTGAAAGAAAGAGCGAATATATTTAAAACCAATGCATTCCAGAATGGTTTATTCGAAGTGCAGGATGCCAGTTCACAACGCGTTGCTGAATTTCTGGATGTACAACCGGGTATGCGTGTAGTAGATACCTGTGCCGGTGCAGGAGGAAAAACTCTTCATCTGGCAGCTCTAATGGAAAATAAAGGTCAGATCATAGCCCTTGATATTTACGGCAATAAACTTAAAGAATTAAAACGCAGAGCCAAACGGGCCGGTGCACATAATGTGGAGACAAGAAGTATAGACTCTACCAAGGTGATCAAGAAATTATATGGATCTGCAGACAGGGTTCTAATTGATGCACCCTGTAGCGGACTAGGGGTTCTTAGTAGGAATCCTGATGCTAAGTGGAAATTACAGCCAGATTTTCTTGACAAGATCAGGGCTACACAGCTGGAAATACTGGAGCAATATTCCAAAATTGTAAAAAAGGGCGGTAAACTGGTATATGCTACCTGTTCTGTACTACCATCTGAAAATCAAAAACAAGTACAAAAGTTTCTCAAAACAGAGGCAGGAAAGGAATTCAGGTTACTAAAAGAGAAAAGTATACTCTCTAGTGAAAGTGGTTACGATGGCTTTTATATGGCCTCGCTCATAAAAGAATAATTTAAAAGCGACCCTCGGGTCGCTTTTTTAATTTACTGAGGTTAGGCTTATCTCGTTAGCACCACTGTGCACAAAGGTCCCGGTCACCTCTTCCTCGTTTTGCAGACGGGTGGATAAAGTACCGCATAAATCTGAGCAATCAATTTGGTATTCTTCCAGCAACGAATATCCTTCCTCATTAGTTACTATAAAATTTTCTCCTGCCCATTTTAACTTTATATCAAAAGCTTCGTTCTCTGAAACCTTCTGCCTTGAAATAACTTTTTCTAAAATATATCTAACCGCTGAAGCATCCTGAGGGGGATTCTCCAGAGATTCCTTTTTCACCTTAAGATCATACAGGTAGCCCTTCTTATATTCAAAACCCTCTATCTGTCCATAAAAAAACTGCCAGTCAGGTCCGTCGATCATTTCACCTTCCTGGGTAAGATACACCAGCATGGGGAACGGCCCAAAACCAGTTTGTTTGAAATGATTGATCCTTAGATCAATTGTACCTTCTTCATCTGTCCTCGAGGAACAGGACCAGGTTATAAGAATGAGCATCAAGCCTATTAAACTACATAAAGTATATTTGAACATGGGATACCTGGTTTAGTTAGGATAAGTTAGGAAGAATACCCATAATTAAAAGCTGAACTTTCTTAAATTTTACTAACTACCCAAGAAAAAATCCTAAATTTGTGCCTTTAAAAAACAACACAAACACAACTTAAATGATCCTTTTCTTCGGAAACCAAACAACCAAGGTTTTTGCTGTGGAAACACACTCAGAACTTTCAGCCCAGGAAATTTCAAAACTAAACTGGCTTTTCGGAAATACTCAACAAATAAACAAATCTGCGCTTGCAGATTTTTTTGTTGGTCCCCGTGCCGCCATGATCACTCCCTGGAGTACAAATGCGGTAGAGATCACCCAGAATATGGGAATTCATGGTCTCATTAGAATTGAGGAGTTTCTAAGGGTAGATGAACATTTCCACGATTTTGACCCCATGCTTTCTCAGAAATATGAAAGCCTGGATCAGGATATTTTTGATATACATATAAACCCTGCCCCTATTATTGAAGTTGATGATATTGAAGCCTTCAATAAACAGGAAGGTCTCGCTTTAAATTCAGAAGAGGTAGCTTACCTTCAGGGCCTTGCAGAAAAACTGGGTAGGAAGCTTACCGATTCTGAGGTATTTGGTTTCTCTCAGGTGAATTCTGAACACTGCCGGCACAAGATCTTTAACGGTACTTTTGTAATAGATGGAGAGGAAAAGCCAGCTTCTTTATTTAAACTTATCCGGAAAACTTCAGAAGAAAACCCTAACGATATTGTTTCTGCATACAAAGATAATGTAGCCTTTGTAAAAGGACCAAAAGTAGAACAATTCGCTCCTAAAGCAGCAGATGTTCCAGAGTACTACCAGGTAAAAGATTTTGACTCTGTAATCTCACTAAAAGCAGAAACACATAACTTCCCAACCACAGTAGAAC
>JAHELO010000239.1 GCA_024644145.1 Christiangramia sp. | reverse complement strand
ATACTCATAAAGTACAATCCCTTAACCTTCAGCCGGGCATGGAATTGTTCAGGGTCCAGGATTTTTTTAAATACAGGGAACAGGTCTTCGTGGTTACATATAATTCAGGGATCTTTAGAATTGATAACAAGGAAGGTAGTAAGACCCTGACCAGGATTAATGACCATAAGTACATTTATTCGGTATTGGTAGATAAAGACAGTATTTACAGTAGTAATAAAGGCTTTATAACCAAGAACAGATTAAGTGACTATATAACTACAACAGATTCTTTTACTTCACAAAGATTTGGAACTTCGATCATCTGGGATTATGTGCGGAGCAATGATGAAAAGATATTTGCAGCAGGTTGGGGAATTTATGATAGTTCTGGTGGAATTTACGAGGTAGTAAACAATCAGCTTATATCCCGGGCTTTAGATTTCAATATTCCAAGTAAAGAAGTCACTTCCCTGGCCTATGATTCAAGGTTTGAAAAACTGTATGTTGGAACCAAAGATGCCGGATTGTTCGAAGTTCATTTAAACTCCCAGATAAAATTCCATAAGACCGGCGGTAGCATAATTGGGTTTGCCAGAACAGATGATTCCTCTGCACTGTTACTAAACGAAGGTATGCGTATTAGAAAAAGCAAAACGGTAAACACCATCTCCTTATCCCAGCTCAAAACATGGCAGTTAGATTATGTGCGAAATACCAGGATACCCTTACCAAAATACGAAGATTCTTTCTACGAACTGGACTATACGATGCAGGCTAAGGATATCAATTTTTATGATATTAAAGTAAAAGACAATATTTACTGGGTTAATACGAATATTGGAATATTTGCTATCCAAGATTCAGGAAAACTGCATCGCTATGTACCACTGCATTCCGAGGAGATCAGTTTTACTCCAAACGGTGAGCTAATAGAAACGAATCCCTATGGCGGCGTGAGAATTTACCGAGATCTGGACGCTTTTAAATATGATCATTTTAAACAGGAAGATGCCCGTACGCCAACCATGATCGTAAATAGTCTACAACTGGGTTCTAAGACCTATTTTCTATCTGTATTCTCAGGCCTGTATGTATGGGAAAATAATAAGTTTCAATCTTACTTCAACGATGAAATATGGAAAGAAAAGAAACTTAAACATATCACTACCTTAGGTAGGAACCTGGCCATATCTAATGAGTTTGGAGATATATTTATCGTAAATGACGATTCTTCCTTTAAAATCATAAAAAAAATTCCCCGGGCTAAAATTCAGGGGAATTCCATAGCCTTTCTTACAGAATATAATGGGGCCTTAATTATAGGGACAGAAAAAGGTTTAACTATTTATAAGGATAAGCGTTATATCTTCTTAGATGAGGAACAGGGCTTAAAACAACCACTACTGAGTGCAGAGTTGAATCAGAATAAATTATCAATCGGCAGTGAAAACGGGTATTATATAATAGATCTCGACCTGGTTAGCGATTCTCGCCCTTTAGTGGAGCAATTAGAAGTCAAGGAAATCTTCATCAATAATAATGAAATGCCTTTGCGAAATACAGGCAACAGAAAAAAATTAGAATTGCCTCATGATGAAAATACTATCTGGCTAAAATTCAGTACGAACCCTCACCCCTATCCGCATAAACTAACATACCAGTATCGTTTAAGCGCAGATGAAAACTGGAGCCAGCCTTCTTATAAACCGGAAATATTCCTTCCTTTTTTACCGGCGAAAAATTACGATATAGCTGTAAAAGTATCAGATAACAGTACAGGCTTAAATTATACCCAGCAACTATTGCATTTAACCATACTCCCGCCATTCTGGAAGACCTGGTGGTTTATATTACTAATAACAGGTTTTGTGGTTTTAGGTGTCTACGGTATGTATAAATTTCAGATCAGGCAGCACAAAAACTTTGAAGAACAAAAAAGTTTGATCCAGAAACGATTTGAAGAAACTAAAATGGAAGCGCTTCTGGCGCAAATGAACCCGCATTTTATATTTAATGCCATGAATTCCATTCAAAATTATATTATGGACAGTGATATAGACAATGCCACCATATTTTTGAATGACTTTGCCAAATTGATAAGGCTGAACCTGGACCACTGTACCAAACAGAAGATACTACTGGTGGAGGAAATTGAATATTTAAGGTCCTATATTAGAATTGAGAATACCCGTTTAAATAATACCATTAAGGTGATCTACGAGATAGATCCTGAGATCGATCTATATGAAGTTGAAATCCCCACGATGCTATTACAAACCTTTATAGAAAATGTCTTTGTTCACGCATTTCCCCCGGGTATCTCCAGTCCCACCTTAAAGATTGGATTTAAACAGTTATCTGAAGACCTTTTGCAGTGTTCTATTGAAGACAATGGAATTGGTTTTTCATCTCCGGCTAATAATAAACTACATACATCTAAAGGTGTGAGCCTGGTCAAAGAACGTTTGATATTGCTCGGGTATGATGAAGATGCTATTCAAATAATATCTGCTAAAAATAAGGGGACCTCTGTTATTATAAAGCTGAAGGTTTAACGATAACTTTCAATTTCCGCACGTTTACTAATCGGGTTAAGATTGTATTAACATAAAATTTAGTTTTATAATAAATTAGAGCTAGTGACAGCTACACCTTTAATTGGGGTTTCTTTCAAGGAATAATTATAAGTAGGGTTATAATTTATTGTTTGGCTTTCGTGGCGGTCACTTCTCTAATCTTTTCGTTTTAAAAATATTAAGAACCATTAGCGACTACATATAGGAACTACTGGTTTTTTTATTTTTTCCATTATTTATTCCCGCTTCAGTAACCACATCAGAATTCCTCGTATTTATAGTATGCGCAATAGCTTTTTTGCAAATTCAATCCAAAAAAACATGATCAATCTTAAAGTGCTAATATTCAGAGGAAAAGTGATATATTAGATATACAGTAATAAACTCTTAAGCCGAAGACTCCTACCGTCCCTATTGTTATCGAGAGTGATCCCTAACTCCACCATTTATGATATCCAAGGGCTTAAGATATATATAAATTAATATACCATAGAACTTCGAGTACCGAATAACATAATGCTCCAAAAAGAAAGTTGAGTTATAGAAAATAGTTGAAGTACCTGAAAAATGTCTAGCTGTTAATTGAATTAAAATGAGTAATAATATACCTTCAATTTCTGCAGAAAATAAGGAGCTAACTAGGAAGTTAGAATTTCTGCATTTAAAGTTTTTAGAACTTTTCACTCTTCACAAAAATATGGTTGAAAATGAGTCTGGTATTCTCAGTTCTATATATCTCGAAAAATTAGGCCATTTGCAATTGGCATTGCTTAAAAATCAAACGGAAGCTTCCCGGCTAAAAATGAAAATTAATCTAATACAGGCTTCGATAAATCGAGATGAGAAGCCAGATTTTATTTCAATTGAGAAAGAAATATTCTCACGGTTGGAAAAGTATTATGCCAAGATTAAATCCGAATCGGATGCATTGGAGGAAGCCAACAAAGTGCTTTCCCATTTGATCTCTAAAGAAGAGACTCAAGATCTAAAAGATCTTTTTCGGGTACTATGTAAAAGATTACATCCCGATCTAAATCCAAACCTTACGGAGGAGGAGAAAGATCTATTTATAAAAGTAAAGGCAGCTTATGATCTACAAAGAATAAGTGAGCTTCAAAATATACTCCTTTATTTGAATGATGATACCAAAGAAGACCTGCTATTGATTTCAAGCAATGAAAAAGTAGAGCGAATAAAACATTTGGAAAATCAGGTGCGAAATTTGAACGAGAAAATTGATAAGTTAAATCA
>JAHELO010000238.1 GCA_024644145.1 Christiangramia sp. | reverse complement strand
GAAGATGCCGGTCTCTTTACCGTGCAAAAATTCACCTTCGAATTTTGGGTTGGAAGTACCTTCAAAATCCATTTTCCATAGCCCATGACGGCGACCTTGTTCATCAAACTGGTTTATTTGGGATTTGCAAAACATTGAAAAACAGAGTGATATAAAAATAAAAATGTAATGTTTATTCATTTTTAACAAAGATTAAACAGTGTTATTGGCCTTTAGAGTCTACTTTTATAATTAGTAAAAAACAGCAATAACTAAAACTTAGAATTATGAATTTTATTTTAAAGAATGCAAAGTTAAGTTTTCTTGCGCTGATCATCGGGTTTAGTTTCTCCGCATGTGATGAGGAAGATGATTTTATGACTGAAAACGAGATGGTAACCCCAAGGCCAGATCCCGATCCTACTGATGATGGCACTTCTGAAACTAATACGATTGTAGATTTTGCAGGTGCCAATGGATTTTCTTCCTTAGTGGCTGCGGTTGAAGCAGCAGATCTAACTGCTACTTTAAGTGGGGAAACTAACTATACTGTGTTCGCCCCAACCGATGAAGCTTTCACTACCTTTCTTAGTGATAATGGCTTTGCATCTTTAGATGAAGTTCCTGAAGATGTTCTAAAAATGATACTTTTAAATCATGTGCAGCCAGGTCTATTAATGGCTGGAGATCTTACTACCGGGTATGTAGAAAGTTTGGCTGAGGCAGGACCTGATGGAGAAAATGTAAGTCTCTATATTAATACCGAGGCAGGAGTAGTTTTAAACGGTATAAGTACAGTTACTTCAGCAGATAATGAAGTAGATAATGGTGTGGTACATGCAGTAGATGCCGTTATTGGTCTTCCAGATGTAACAACTTTTGCGGTTGCCGACCCGTCCTTATCTTTATTAGAAACCTCTTTAATACGAGAGGATCTTGTTACTACACTTGCTTCCAGCGACACGAACACTCCTTTTACGGTTTTTGCTCCTACAGATGAAGCTTTTGCCGCCTTGCTAACTGAACTGGAAGCGGACTCTCTTGATGATATAGATTCTGCAACCCTTACAGCTGTTTTGCAATATCACGTTATTACAGAGAACAATGTTACTTCAGATGAACTTTCAGATGGAATGACTGTTACAACTTTGCAGGGTGAGGATATTACTATAAATGTGGGAGACCAAGTTACCATTACAGATGTAAATGGTAGAGTTTCAACCGTAATAGAAGCAGACGTGCAAGCGACGAATGGAGTGATTCATGCCATAGATATGGTTCTATTACCTACATTAGACTAGTAGATAAACCTTCAGGTTAATTGTAGTAAATAAAAAGCCCCTGTATTTACAGGGGCTTTCTCTTTTAACGTTTTTGCTTTTTCTGTTGTTGTTCAGCCTGTTCCATCATATCCTGGAACTTTTTGGTAAACCTGTTCTGCTTTTTAGGTTTTTTCTTATTCTCCTGAATCTTTGCATGAATCTTATCCTCATCTATAATTGCATATTTAATCACCAGCATAATCCCTATCGTAATAAGGTTAGAGGTAAAATAATACAGCGATAAACCACTAGCATAATTATTGAAGAAGATCAACATGATAAGCGGAGACAGGTACATTAAGAACTTCATATTTGGCATTCCCGGCTGCTGATTAGCCTGCATACTCTGTCCTGTGGTCATCATCATATATATAAAGATAGCAACAGAGGCTAGAATCGGGAAAAGACTCACGTGATCTCCATAGAACGGAATCGTGAAAGGAAGTTCCGCTATGGTATCATAACTGGACAGGTCGTCTGCCCACAGAAAACTTTTTTGTCTTAGCTGGAATGCACTTGGGAAAAACTGGAATAAAGCATAGAAAACCGGGATTTGCATTAGGGCAGGTAAACATCCGCTCATTGGGCTGGCTCCAGCCTTGCTGTAAAGCTTCATGGTCTCCTGTTGTTTCTTCATCGCGTTATCCTTGTACTTCTCGTTGATCTCGTTGATCTCCGGTCTAAGGATCTTCATTTTCGCCTGAGACAGATAAGACTTATAGGTCACAGGAGATAATACAATTCTAACCACGATGGTCATTGCTATAATGGCAAGACCATAACTTGGCAATACACCGGCCAGGAATGCGAAGAACGGTATGAATAGGTATTTATTTATCCATCCAAAGATTCCCCATCCAAGCGGAATGATCTCATCAAGGTTACGGTCATAATCATTCAGGATTTTATAATCTGAAGGCCCGTAATACCAGTTCATATCATAATTAAGTTCTCCGGCTTTCAGGTCTAATGGTATGGTAGATGCAAAAGTCTTTGTGAAAACGGTGTCTATTTCCTCATCTTCAACAAGATTTTCCACTTCAAATTTTGAAGACTTGAAAGGTGTGTCTGTTAACAGGATGGAGGTAAAGAAATGTTGTCTATAAGCTATATAGCTAACATTTTCTTCTTCATCATCACCGCTGGTAAGATTATCATCGTCACCACCATCATATTCATAAATAAGATCAGTATAACGATTTTCGTAAGAGATACTTTTTGCGTGTCGGTAACCTTTAAGCTTCCAGTCAAGAACCGGAGTTTGTGCACTATTCAGTACGCCTGTAAGTCCCTGGGAACGAATGCTGAAATCCAGCATGTATTCACCGGGACGTACCGCATAACGGTACTCAAGGTATTCATTGTCAGAAACCTTTAATTTCATGGACAGAACCTGGTTGCCATTATTTTTGGTTAGTTCAGGTTCAAAAAATAGATTTTCAGTATTCAGCGTTCTTCCATCTGTAGTGCTGAATGTTAAATTTAACGAGGCGTTCCCATCCTTTATTAGATATACGGGAATAGAATCAAAGGTTTTAAAATTCTTTAATCTTGCTTCTTCGATATATCCACCTTTATTTGAGACCTTTAATTCCAGGACGTCATTAGATATGGTGGTGGTACCACCTTTTGCTGAAGGTAATGTTTCAGAAAAACCGAACGCACCTAATCTTCTCTGCGCATCTGCCAGCGCGGTAGAATCGTTAGCCGCCGGTCTGGAAATATCATTGCTTTCCTGAATTTGTGATTCCTGAGCAGTATTATCCTGCAACTGTTCTGTGGTTGTCACCTCTTCAGCCGGAGTTTCTTCAGGAGTATTATTGTAAAGCATCCATAAAAGGATCCCGCCAATTAGAATAAATCCAATTATGGATTGAATATCAATTTTCTTTTCTTCCATTATTTAATTTTGCTTAATCTTCCTAGGTCAAAAAAATGACCAATTATTGTTTCTGTGCCATCTTGGCATTTTTAAGTTTTACAGAATGGTCGTGTGCAGCTTTCACAAAAGAAACAAAAAGCGGGTGTGGGCTGGCCACGGTACTTTTGTATTCAGGATGATATTGTACACCCACAAACCATGGATGGTCTTTTAATTCTATGATCTCCACCAGGCCGGTTTCAGGGTTTACGCCTGTACTCAGCATACCGGCATTTTCCAGTTGCTCCTTGTATCTATTATTGTACTCATAACGATGGCGGTGACGTTCTTTGATTGAAGTGGTCCCGTACACCTTCTCGATGATAGATCCTTCACTTAATTCACAATCCCAGGATCCCAGTCTCATGGTTCCGCCCTTATGAGTTATCTCCTTCTGAGCTTCCATAAGATCTATAACCGGATGTTTGGTATCTGGATCCATTTCAGTAGAATTTGCATCTTTTAATTGCAGTACATTCCGTGAAAATTCAATAACCGCCATTTGCATTCCAAGACAAATTCCCAAGAAAGGGAGGTCATTTTCCCTGGCATATCTTACCGCATCGATCTTACCTTCAATGCCGCGTT
>JAHELO010000237.1 GCA_024644145.1 Christiangramia sp. | reverse complement strand
ATAAAGTTGGAGTTGTTGGTCTTGGAGGTCTAGGCCATATGGGAGTGAAATTTGCAAGTGCCCTTGGTGCACATGTAGTAATGATCACTACTTCACCCTCAAAAGCCGAAGATGCCAAAAGACTGGGAGCAGATTCTGTTCTAATTTCAAAGAATGAGGATGAAATGAAAAAGCATCAGGGAAGTTTTGATTTTATTCTTAATACAGTTCCGGTAGGTCATGATACAAATCCATATATCGCATTACTCAAACGCGATGCAACCATGACCCTTGTGGGTGCTATAGACGAAGTAGATATACATGGTGGCGGACTCGTGATGGGTAGGAAAAGGCTGGCCGGCTCTCTTATTGGTGGAATCAAAGAAACCCAGGAAATGCTGGATTTTTGTGGAGAACATGATATAGTTTCAGATATAGAGATGATAGACATTCAGAATATTAACGAAGCTTACGACAGAGTGGTGAAATCTGACGTTAAATACAGGTTTGTTATAGATATGAAGTCTCTAAAAAATTAAACCTGTTAAATCCTTTTGGCCAGCAATAAACCTGGCGGGATAAAATTAATTTACGGTAAGACTCGAGGTCTTAGCTACATTTATTTAAGCCACCTGTTTTTCAGGTGGCTTTTTAATCAAAGAAACTCTAAGATCTCAGTTTATTCTTGGTTGAGTTTTTATCTTTGTTTTTTTAGCATTTGTTGAACTACCAATCCATTTAATATATGAACTTACTACTAACCAACATCAAAGAATTACTTCAGGTTAGGGAACCAAATATTCATAAAGTTTCAGGAAGCGAAATGAAAGAGCTTCCAACCATTAAAAACGCCTGGCTATTGGTGAAAGATGAAAAGATCGCTGATTATGGAGCTATGGATAACATGCCAGATATAAAAGCTGAAGAGACTATAGATGTTTCAGGAAAGATCGTTTTGCCAACCTGGTGCGATTCTCATACCCATATTGTCTACGCCGGTAACCGTGAACAGGAATTCGCAGATCGTATAAACGGATTAAGTTATGAGGAAATAG
This sequence comes from Christiangramia sp., assembly GCA_024644145.1. GTDB lineage: Bacteria > Bacteroidota > Bacteroidia > Flavobacteriales > Flavobacteriaceae > Christiangramia. The sequence goes on along the minus strand of JAHELO010000237.1, from coordinate 2,781 downwards.
CTAACAGGGGTGGCGGAATTTTAAACAGTGCCAAAACTCTTCAGGAAACTCCAGAGGACGATGTATATGCACAATCTGCCAAAAGATTGGAAGAAGTGATGAAGCTGGGAACCGGTGCGGTAGAGATCAAATCTGGTTATGGCCTGACTGAAGAGGCAGAACTTAAAATGCTGAGAGTTATCAAGAAATTACGGGAAAACTATGATCTCCCCGTGAAATCTACATTTTTAGGCGCACATGCGATACCTAAAGAATACAAGCAAGACCCTAATGCTTATATGGACCTGGTGATCAACGAAATTTTACCAAAAGTTGCCCAGGAAGGACTTGCAGAATATATCGATATCTTTTGTGAGAAAGGTTACTTTACACTGGAAGATACTCACAGATTATTGAGTGCCGCAAAAGAATTTGGGATGAAGCCTAAGATTCACGTAAATCAGTTCAATGCCATTGGAGGTGTAAAGGCCGGAGTAGAACATGATGCCCTTAGCGTAGACCATCTTGAAGTTATGAACGATGAAGATATTGATGCACTTAAAGGTTCAAGTACAATGCCCGTAGCCCTTCCATCCTGTTCATTATTCTTAAGCATTCCATATACACCGGCAAGAAAAATTTTAGAGCAAGGACTTCCTCTAGCTTTGGCTACAGATTTTAATCCCGGAAGTACCCCTAGTGGAAATATGAACCTGGTAGTTTCCCTTGCATGTATAAAAATGAAGATGACCCCTGAAGAGGCTATAAATGCCGCTACCATTAACGGAGCTTATGCAATGGAGCTTAGCGAAACCCATGGAAGTATTACCAGAGGAAAAACTGCTAATTTTATAATAACCAAGGAAATTCCATCCTATACTTTTTTACCTTACGCTTTTGGTACAAATTCTATTGACTCTGTATATATAAACGGTAAAAAGATATAAAATGGAAGGCTTAAAACTCTACCGACAATCGCACATAGAACGCATTATTTCGAAGCGCAAAGGAGAAAAAAAACTAGGAGAACAGCTGCAGTTCATAACCGGTTTAAAAGATCTGGAAAAACATACGGCCAAATATGTTCTGTTGGGTATTGCTGAAGATATTGGAGTTAGAGCAAATTATGGAAACCCTGGAACATACCGCGCCTGGGATGCGATGCTAAAATCTCTGGTGAATATACAGGTGAACCGGTATAACGATCCATCGAATATTATTCTGCTTGGAGAAGTAGATTGCGAGGAGCAAATGGAAAAGGCTTCGTACCTGGATGAATCAGATCCTAATTATTATGTTAAGCTGGGTGACCTGGTAAAGCAAGTTGATGAGCGTGTAGCTAATATCATTGAACATATTATTAAGGCCGGGAAAATCCCGGTAATTATAGGTGGCGGGCATAACAATGCATTTGGTAACATCAAAGGAGCATCTAACGCCATTAAAAAACCCATCAACGTATTGAATGTAGATGCCCATACAGATCTTAGACAGCTGGAACACCGGCATAGTGGCAATGGCTTCAGTTATGCTATTAAAGAAGGATATCTGAAGAAATATTCCATTTTTGGCTTGCACAGTAATTATACCCCGGAGTACATTTTCAGGGAAATGGATAATTCTAAAAACCTCCAATTTGTCCTTATTGAAGATCTACTTGAAAAGCCTCACGATATAAATACCCGCTTCGGCCAGGTATTATCAAAACTTGACGATACAAAATTCGGTTTTGAACTTGATTGTGACGCTATTGCAAATTTTCCCAGCAGTGCTAAATCACCCTCGGGTTTTACGATTAACCAGGTGAGGCATTTTATAAGCGAAATCTCCGGTAATACCAATTGTTGTTATTTTCATATATGTGAAGCCGCACCAGATGAGGAAAATTTTTCCCAGACCGGTAAAACGCTCACCTATTTTATAACCGATTTTTTAAGGAGTTAATCAAATTTACTGATCTAGTCTTCTATCATTAGGGTCTCGTTGCCATGGAAACCTGCCTTCTATTTCCAGTTCTATAGATAAGCTCAGGAAGGTACGAATAATCACGATTACTCCCAGGGTTAACACTTTCTCCATAGTTGGTTCGGTAACTACGGTGGCTATTATATCTGCCGCTACCAGTACCTCTAACCCCAGTAAAATCCCTTTACCGAGCTCCTGCCGCAATAACTTATAAGACCTTTTTTTTCCGTTTTGGAGAGAAAAAAGATATTTAAATAAAGAAATGATCGTACCTGCTAATATTATGAGAACCCCGGCAACCTCAATAAACAGTGCAGTATGCTCGATATAGACCGAAATGTTTTCCATAGTTTATTTTTCAGATGATAATTTTTGATATACTCCGTTAGTCCAGCCAAACCCATCCTGGGTTGGATATTCCCCACCACCACTCTCTTTCGTAAGATCTTCAACATTATATTTTTCAAGCATTTTATAAGTACGCCCGTAAACGTCCTTGTTGAGCTTCAACCATCTTGATCTAACCTCGGCAGCCAGAACATCCTTACCATAATTCTGGAGACCTATTATCCCCAACCATTGTAATGGAGCCCATCCATTGGGCGCATCCCATTGCTCCCCTGTATTATAAGGGGTACTTACCAAACCACCCGGCTTCAGAAAGGTTTGCTTTACTTCTTTGGCAACCTTTTCGGCCTGCTCTGGTGTAGCTATTTCAAAGAATAAGGGATATATTCCTGCCATTGACAATCGATCTGTCAATTTTCCATTTCTAAAATTATAATCCATGAAAAATCCTAATTCTTTATTCCAGTGATATTTTAATATCGCTTCCTT
>JAHELO010000236.1 GCA_024644145.1 Christiangramia sp. | reverse complement strand
CCAGAGCAGCACTTTTATAAAGCTCGTCATAATGCAGCCCCATTCGCAAGAGCATCTTATTCTCACTTTCTTCAATTTGCATGGCTAAGGTGTAGTTACCCTCTTCATCCTCAGGGATCAACTGATAGTTTACCCTTTCAAAATTCCCTGTAGCAGACAGGTTATTTATCCCTACATTAAGGTCATCGAAATTATAGGGCTTCTCGTAATTCAGTTTTAATTTTCCCTGAACGTAAGACCGAGGATATGTATTATTGCCTTCAAGTGTTAACCCACTAATGTTGAAGGTTTCGATCCTCTTTACCTTTTTCCTAGTAAAGTCGGCATCTATTCTTTCTGCCAGGTTTTTTATTTCAGGTAATTTTTCCAGCGCTGCATCCCGGCCCGTATTTATAATAGCATTCCCTTTTTCAAAAGACATCACAGAGAAAGAGGAAATATCTGGTTTTATATAAATATCTGTTAGAGGTATTTTTTGCCGCATATCGCTAATTGTACGAAAATTGCTTATCTGAGTCATGATCTCAAATACACTTCGTAATTTATCCCTACGCACCAGAGTATCCTGCACATCCACACCAATAATAATATCGGCTCCTCTTCTTTTAAGTTCTTCTACGGGATAATTATTGGCAACGCCCCCGTCTGTTAACAACCGGTCATTCACCTTTATAGGAGTTAAGAGCGTTGGAATGGCACCACTGGCCGAAATTGCCTTGGCCAGCGACCCTTCATCCAGGATCACTTCATCACCGGTTTCAACATCTGCCGCTACGCAGAAAAACGGGATCTGAAGCTGACTGAAGTCGGTTACATCACTTACATGCATTGTGAGCCGCGACATCAGGTTGTAAATATTCTGGCCTTTGAAGAGCCCGGTGGGAAAGGAAATATCGAAATTATCAAAGGGCAGGGTTATGGCATATTTCTCTGAATCTTCCTTTTCGTAAAAAGTCTTAGCCCTTCGTGGAAGGTCATCCTGTATAAGAATATTGAAATTGGTATTCCTGAAAATGGAATCCAGCTGATTTGCAGTATACCCTGATGCATATAAACCACCGATTATAGCGCCCATACTGGTTCCACCGATGTAGTCTATTTTTACACCTTCCTCCTCTAATACCTTGAGCACCCCAATATGTGCAAGCCCTTTTGCTCCGCCTCCGCTCAGGACCAGACCAACTTTAGGCTGATCTTTAACCTGGCTGTAACCGTTCAAGGTAAAAACAAGGAGAATAAGGGCTAAAATTTTATGCATTTATCCGGGGTGGTAATGATTATATATAATTCCTGCTTTAGATGCACCAACAACCTCAGCCAGTTCTTTTAATGAAGCCTCCTTTACCCTTTTAAGCGATCTGAATTGTTTTAATAATTCAACCACTGTTTTCTCTCCAATCCCTTGTATAGCTTCCAGCTCTGTATTAAGCGCCATTTTACTCCTTTTATTGCGATGGAAGGTAATTCCAAAGCGGTGCGCCTCATTTCTTAGTTGCTGTATGATCTTTAATGTTTCAGACTTTTTATCCAGGTAAAGCGGAATGGAATCATCTGGATAGAATATTTCCTCCAGCCTTTTTGCGATACCAATTATGGCTATTTTTCCCCTTAATCCCAGATCTTCCAGCGCCTTTACACCACTGGACAACTGTCCTTTTCCTCCATCTACGATAATAAGCTCTGGCAGGTCTTCTCCTTCATTAAGCAGCCTGCGGTATCTTCTAAATACCACCTCCTCCATTGAAGCAAAATCATTCGGCCCCTCAACAGTCTTGATATTAAATTTACGATAATCTTTTTTACTGGGTTTACCATTCTTAAAAACCACGCAGGCAGCAACAGGATTGCTGCCCTGTATATTTGAATTATCAAAACACTCAATATGCCTTGGCTCTTTTGACAGCCTCAAATCTTCTTTCATTTGAGCCATCACCCTGTTAACATGCCGGTCTGGATCTACGATCTTCATTTGTTTAAAACGCTCCTGCCTGAAATATTTCGCATTTCTCTCTGAAAGCTCTACGATCTTTTTCTTATCCCCCAGTTTAGGAACTGTAATCTTTATTTCCTCCCCAACGTCCACCTTAAATGGGACATATATCTCTTTAGAATTAGAACTGAAGCGCTGCCGTATCTCTATAATTGCCAGTTCCAAAAGCTCCTGATCGCTTTCGTCCAGTTTCTTTTTCATCTCTATGGTATGAGAACGTATTATCGCTCCGTGAGATAACTGGAGAAAGTTTACGTATCCATAACCTTCATCGGTTACAACAGAGAACACATCTACGTTATTTATTCTGGGATTCACCACCGTAGATCTCGCCTGATAATTCTCAAGAATTTCTATCTTATTTTTTATTCGCTGAGCATCTTCAAACTCCATGTTCTCAGAATGTTCTTTCATCTGATTCCTAAACTGCTGCAGGGAATCCTTAAAATTACCTTTCACGATCTGCCTGATAGCCTCAATATTGCTATTATATTCAGCTTCAGTTTGCAAGGCTTCACATGGCCCTTTACAGTTCCCTAGGTGGTATTCCAGGCAAACCTTATACTTCCCCTGTCTTATTTTATCCTCTGCCAGATCATAATTACAGGTTCTTAACTTATAAAGGCCTTTGATAAGGTCCAGCAATGTATTAACCGTTTTAAAACTGGTGAACGGGCCATAATATTCACTCCCATCCTTAATTAGACGGCGAGTTGGAAAAACCCTGGGAAACCGTTCATTTTTAATACATATCCATGGATAGGTCTTATCATCTTTAAGTAAGACATTGAAACGAGGCTGGAGCTTTTTAATAAGATTATTTTCCAGCAGAAGCGCATCGGTTTCAGAAGAGACAACAATATGCCTAATCTCCCTGATCTTTTTCACCATCACCCCTATGCGATGACTATCGTGGCTTTTATTGAAATATGAAGTAACTCGTTTTTTTAGGTTCTTGGCTTTTCCAACGTATAATATCTTCCCGTTCTTATCGAAATATTGATAAACACCCGGGCTGTTGGGCAAAGTTTTTAATTGAACTTCCAGAGCAGGTTTTTCCATTACCTCAAATTTAAAACATAATTAAGAGCTGGATAAACTTTTTTGGAATAGCCAGTAAAAAAATCGCTTTTCCGGGAAATTGCATCTCTGTAAATACAGAATCTTTGCTTTACTTTGCACCGCCCTAAGTCTTTTGGCTTTTTAGTATATTGCAGTATGGAGAAAATCGTGATTGGCAGGTTTGATAAGGCAGATTTCCCCGCTTTACAGCTTAACGATATTGCCGTTAAAATAGACACCGGGGCATATACCTCCTCTATACACTGTGATAATATTTTGGAAGTAGACAATGTGCTACACTGTACATTTCTGGACGAAGAACATCCCTTATACAACGGCAAAGAATTCGTTTTCGAGGATTATGATATTGTTTTTGTTAGAAGCAGTAACGGGATAATTCAGAAAAGATACCAGGTACAGTCAAATATCAAATTGTTCGGGAAGGTTTTTAAAATATCCCTCTCGCTTTCAGACCGTCAGGAAATGAGATATCCTGTATTGATCGGCAGGAAATTTTTAACCAAAAAATTTATTGTAGACACAGAATTAATTGAGGTGTCTTATAACAAAAAGTTAAATGAAGATAAGAATTCTATCAAGAAACCCTAGACTATATTCCACAAGTCGACTCGTGGAGGCGGCTAAAAAAAGAAATCATGAAGTAGAAGTGATAGATCCCATAAAATGTGATCTTATCATTGAGAAGAAAAAACCCAGCATTTTTTATAAGAACCATTTCCTTGACGATACAGATGCGGTAATTCCCAGAATAGGAGCCTC
>JAHELO010000235.1 GCA_024644145.1 Christiangramia sp. | reverse complement strand
GCCGGGTTATCGTATTACCTGAAAAACTAATTGGAATATGCTGGGTGAAATCTGGCGTATTACCTTGCTTCTGATATTTTATTTTATTACCTGATATGGCTCTTTGAGCATATTTGTTTTTAATGCTACCGTCCTTAACTGCAAAAATTGAATCCTGAAATATTTCGGGTATTAAAAGAGGTTGGTTCTTTCCTTCCTGAAATTCCAGCGTTATGAGATTTCCATATATAGGAAGATCTGAAATTTCTGTGGAATAATAGGCATTATAATCGTCCCATGCCCAGCCTGGGCCAAAATGCTTTTCCCTGTAAACTGGTGGTGTATAGACCAGGTCATATTCAGTTTCCTTTAGAAAATCGATGATATCAGATTTCGGTAAATCGGGGTTTAGAAGAGAAGGGTCGCCGGTGCCCTTAAAATATAAACTGTCACCCTTAGTATAGTATTTTAATGCAGGAACAGAATCTCCCAGCATCTTCAAGCCGGTATAAAGTGTTAAGAGTTTTGTGTTTGAGGCCGGAGTAAAATATTTATCTGCATTGTATGTATATAACATCTCATTTGATTCCGGATCAAATAGCGCAAACCCGGCATAACCACTTTTAAAAATAGGGGAATTGGTTAGGTCTCTTTCTATTTCTTTTTGAGTTTGCCTTACTGCTGAGCAAGAGATTATAAAAAAGGTTATTGCTAAGAGAAAGATTGGAGGAACCGTAATTGAGCCCTTCGGGATGAAAATTTGTAGTTGCCTATTTATTGAAGTTTTAGGTTTTTTGAGATGCAATGTTGAAAATATTATACTTTGTTTGTTTGAATTTTTTTAAAAGTAGCAATTTTTATAGTTCCTGCAGCAAAGCTTTTCTCTTCAGTCAACAGCAATATTAAATCTAAATATTGTTTTTTTTTGTGTGCAGGGGAAACCTTATTTTTAAATCCTGAGAAAAATAAGACTATATAAAATGAACAAGCACCTATTTACACTTTTCTTATTTGCAAGTGTATTAATGATAAGTCTGAATTCCTGCAAAAGCACCAAAATTGTTGATAAACCCATAGATTTTGAAGAGGATCGAATATCCTTATCTCTTGAGTATATGAAAGATCGTTATGGGCTAGTAAAGGAGGCTCCAACCATAGACCCTAAAATGGTTGTGCTGCATTGGACCGAAATTCCTACCCTGCAGGAATCGTTTAATGCATTTAAAAACTCAAAATTGCCTCAATCAAGAGAATCCATTTCTACAGCTGGTCAATTAAATGTCTCTTCGCATTTTCTGGTAGACAGGGACGGGACTATTTATCGCTTAATGCCGGAGACCATAATGGCAAGACACGTAATAGGATTAAATCACACCGCCATAGGAGTGGAAAATGTTGGAGGGACTAAGGATACACCTTTAACAGAAGCTCAGCTCAAGGCCAATATCTGGCTGGTGAATTATTTAAGCGATAAATACGAGATTGAATACGTAATAGGGCATTATGAATATACTAGTTTTGAGGACCACGACCTATGGTTGGAGAAAGATGCCGGATACCGTACCCAAAAGGTAGATCCTGGAAAGGATTTCATGGAAAAAGTTAGAAATGCAACACGTAACAGGAATTTCAAAAAAGTTCCTTCAAAGTAGAAATTATGAAAAGTATTTTAAGCCTTCTCTTTATTGCCATTTTAAGTTCAAGTATGGCTATTGGTCAAAATAACAAGTTTGCAGATCATTTATTTGAGGATTATTCCACTTTTAAAGAAGAGGAGATCACCAACAGGCGAATTAAACATGATGAGATAATGTCCCTTCTAAACAAGTTGAAGAGCCACAGTGACTTACAAATTCAAAAAGTTAGTGAATCTATAGAAGGTCGTAGTCTGAATCTGGTAAGTATAGGGGAAGGTGATATTGATGTTTTTCTATGGTCTCAAATGCACGGTGATGAATCTACAGCTACCATGGCAATCTTCGATATCCTCAATTTCTTTAATTCAGAAAAATTTAGAGCGGAAAAAGAAATAATACTTCAAAATTTAAAAATTCATTTTCTACCAATGCTTAACCCTGATGGCGCAGAAAAATTTACACGGCGCAATGCTTTGGGAATAGATGTAAACCGCGATGCATTAAGGCTGCAATCACCGGAAGCAAGAACCTTAAAGAAAATAAGAGACAGTCTTCAGGCAGATTTCGGTTTTAACCTGCACGACCAGAGTAAATATTATAATGCTGAAAGGACTGAAAAACCGGCTACGGTCTCATTCCTTGCCCCTGCGTATAATTATGAGAAGGAAATAAATGATGTTCGGGGGAATGCGATGAAGGTGATTGTTCAAATGAATAATGTTCTGCAGAAGTTTGTACCGGGACAGGTAGGCAGGTATAATGACGATTTTGAGCCAAGAGCATTCGGCGACAATATTCAAAAATGGGGTACTAGTACCATTTTAATAGAATCTGGTGGATATCATGATGATCCTGAAAAGCAGGAGATCAGGAAGTTGAATTTTGTTAGTATACTTTCAGCATTATATTCCATTGCCAATGAGTCTTATAAAACAGAAAATATTGCCGACTATGAAAATATTCCTAACAATGATCGGATGTTGTTCGATTTAAAAATTAATGAACTTACTTATTTATTGAATGGTAAGCCTTATGTTCTTGACCTGGGAATACATAGAGTGGAGAATGATCTGGACGGGTATACAGAATTTTACAATTCTGGAAGGGTAGTAGATCAGGGTGATCTTTCCACCAGTTATGGATATGAGGAAATAAATGCAAAAGGTCTGGAACTTAGGTACGGAAAGATTTATCCGGAAAAGATCACTACAAAAGAAGAGCTGGAAGGCTTAGATTTAAACGATCTGTTAGCAAAGGGTTATGCTTACATCCCGGTAGACAAATCTTTACTGGACCAAAAATATTCAATCCATCCTATTAACCTGGTATCTGAAAATTTTAAAATAGATAAAGAGCTTAAGCCCGGAACAGCTGCAAATTTCTTTCTGTATGAAAATGATACAGTGAAATATGCTGTTATTAATGGTTTTCTATCAGATTTGGAAGAGCCGCAGCAAGACATAAAAAACGGCCTGATCTTAAACTGAGGTATCGTTGTAAATAGAGCGTCTTAATTAATTTAGAAGTTCAAGTTTGCTTATCTTTGCAGGCTATGATTTCAGAAGAGACAAAAGAGCTGGTAGATAGAGGAATTATGCTTCCATTGATGGAAGAATTCTATACAATTCAGGGAGAAGGATATCACAAAGGTACTGCTGCATATTTTATTAGAATTGGTGGTTGTGATGTGGGCTGTCATTGGTGTGATGTTAAGGAAAGCTGGGATGCAGCCGTGCATCCTCCAACCCATATTGGTCAAATCGTTGAGAATGCAACAAAACACAGTAAGACAATAGTGATTACTGGTGGAGAGCCTTTAACATGGGATATGACCGCTTTAACCGAAAGTTTAAAAAACCAGGGTTGCGATGTGCATATAGAAACTTCTGGAGCTTATGACCTTACCGGTTCTTGGGATTGGATTTGTTTGTCGCCAAAGAAAATTAAATTGCCAAAATCAGAGATCTATTCAAAGGCCAACGAGTTAAAAGTTATAGTATTTAATAAGCATGATCTAAAGTTCGCAGAGGAACAGGCTGCGAAAGTGAATGACGATTGTATACTTTATTTGCAACCTGAATGGAGTAACCGGGATAAAGTAATCCCTATGATCGTTGATTATGTAATGGAAAATCCACAGTGGAAAGTTTCTCTGCAAACGCATAAGTACCTTAATATTCCATAAAAAAACGCCCGGTTAGGGCGTTTTTTAGTTTC
>JAHELO010000234.1 GCA_024644145.1 Christiangramia sp. | reverse complement strand
GGTTTGATGATGGGACGACCTGAGAGATTTAGAAATATTCATGAGAAAGAGGATTTCAGGAATGTGAGGGCAAATTTTTATAAGGCTGCCCGAACAGGAATGGAGGCGATCTTTAACTGGGATGGTAAACAGGTCGCTGCAAAAAAACTACTTCTGTAGGAACTTCTGCCCATTAGCAGAAAGGGCCTGGAAAGTTGTAAGATCTCAACCTCAGACATTGATTTTTATTTAAAGATCATAGAAAAACGCATTAAATCCTGGAATGGAGCAGAATGGCTGGTTAAAAGCTATCGCAGCCTTCAGAAAAAGAAAAAGCCGTTAGAGGCATTACAGGTATTAACCTCTTACATCTATGAAAATCAGCAAAAAGATCTTCCGGTTGGTGACTGGAAAATTCTGGAAGAGGATATGAGCACCAACTTTAACCTGCAGCGAATTGTAAAACATAATATGAATTCCAGCATTTATTCAGTAGATGAAGATGACAACCTGGAACTGGTTATAAATATTATGAAATGGATGAAAATACATCATATGCCTGTGATAGACAGCAATAAAATGATCATAGGTCTTTTGAGCTGGAACGACGTTAAACAATATGTCGGTAAAAATGACCTTGAGGAACGATTTGTCAAGGATGTGATGAAAAAAGATATAATTACCACAACACAAGACCAGCCATTACAGGATGCCATTGAGTTAATGGAAAGGAATAATATTGGCTGTCTTCCGGTTATAAGTAAGAATAAATTGATTGCAATCCTTACTAAGAACGATATAAACGTATGATGCCAGATTACAGCAATGGATTGACAATAGAAGAAATAAGGTCCAGAAGATTATTAAGAGTTAAGGTGATAAAAACTGGTCCTGTACTTGTTTTTTTTACGGGGATTCATGGGAACGAGCCTGCTGGAAAAAAAGCATTAGATGAAGTTTTACAGGACCTTAATAAGGATGTTCTCCAGGGCAGTATTTATGTAATTCAGGGTAATCTTGAAGCAATTGCTGAAAATAAAAGGTTTTTAGACCGCGATCTTAATAGAATGTGGACTTCTTCCAGGATCTCAAATAAAATGTATGAAACATGCCTGTACAAAGAGGATGAAGAGCAAAAAGAAATTCTGGAAATCCTGCATACCATCATAGAATATCATAGTTCTGCTCTTTATTTTATTGATCTTCATACCACCTCAAGCAGAACCTTACCTTTTATTACTATAAATGACAGTCTTATTAACCGGAGATTCGCAAAACTATTTCCAGTTCCTGTTATTCTGGGGATTGAAGAATATCTGCAGGGAACTCTATTAAGTTATATAAATGAATTGGGTTATGTGGCCCTGGGTTTTGAATCTGGACAACATTCTTCCAGGGATGCTGTTAAAAATGCAATTTCTTTTATAAAACTGGCAATTCACTTCTCCGGAATTCAAAAAAATCGAACAGGTTTAAAAATAGATTATAATCTGCTGCTAGAGGCGGCTGCCGGAAACAGGAAAATATATGAAGTAGTTTACAGGTATATTATCTCAGAAAATGAACAATTCCGGATGAAAGATGGCTATGAAAGCTTTTTACCTCTTCAAAAAGGAACTTTATTAGCCACAAGCAATAACAAGAATATTTATCTTAAAAAAGATGCAGTTCTGTTTATGCCTTTATATCAAGAAAAGGGAGAAGATGGCTATTATTTAGTCAGGAAAATAGCACCTTTCTTTTTAAGATTATCCAGCAGATTTAGAAATTTGAATCTGGATGAAATACTTTCACTTTTACCAGGGGTGAAATGGGAGAATTCCACAAAATCTACCTTAATTATCGATCTGCGAACTGCAAGATTCCTGGCCAAACCTATTTTTCATTTATTAGGTTACAGAAGTAGAGAGTATAGTGAGAATTTCATGAAAGTTTCGAGCAGAGACAGGGTATCTAAAACAGATTTATATAAAGATCTGCCATGGTATAAAAAAACCCTTTCTACAAAGAAAGGGTTCTCATAAAGTTTTAAAGAAGTAGTTTATTCACTGGAATTTCCCGGCGATTCACCTGAGTTATTCCATTCATTATTAGATCTGTCTATATCTGCCATTAACTTAGATTCATCTATCTCAATTTTAGAAATTTTAGCTTTTTCTACCGGAATTTCCATTTGATAGGCTGGAAAACCCCAGGCCCAATCTTTTAATTGAGTTGTTTCACTACCTTCACTTACTGGTTTTTCCCACCTCATCATCTCTAATGGAACATAGAATGTTTCCTTAGAACCATCAGCATAGGTTACATCAATATCTAAAGGCATAGGCATTAATCCTATTCTCTCTAGATTCACCAGGGTGCCATTTCCATTATCTTCTACAGATTTTATTCCGTAATCTATTGTATTAGTGGTCTGAGTCCAGTCCATTAAATACCAGTCTAATTCTGCTCCAGAAACTTTTTCAGCGATTCTTATAAAATCGTTGGGTGTTGGATGTTTGAATTTCCACTCGTTATAATAACGTTTAATGGTTTTTTGAAGATTTTCCTCTCCAATTATATAACCGAGTTGTGCCAGAAAAACCGCACCTTTAGAATAAGCAGCAGCGCCATAAAGGGCGTTCATGGCATACCTGTCTGCATGAGTAGTTTGAGGTTGCTCCTTTCCAGAATTCGCCAGGCTAAAATAGCCTCTGTAAGAACCCTGATGAGGATTCTTAGTATTTTTACCCATTACCACATCTTCTGCTATAGATGAAATATAAGAGGTAAAACCTTCATCCATCCATTCATGTTTACTTTCATTTGTTGCGAGAAGGTGCTGGAACCAGGCGTGTGCCAATTCATGCGCAGTCACCCCGAATAGACTTCCAAATGATCTCTCTCCGGTGATCAAAGTTAACATGGCATATTCCATACCACCATCGCCACCTTGCACAACTGAGTATTGATCCCATGGGTATGGGCCTATATATTCATTAAAAAACTTTAGCAATTCAGCAGTTTTTGGCTGTAATTTTTTCCAGTTCTCTTTTAATTCTTTTTTGTCTTTGTAAAGGAAATGAAGTACGGTGCCATCTTCGGCTATAAGTTTATCATGAACATAATCCGGGTCTGCAGCCCAGGTAAAGTCATGAACCTTAGGCGCCACAAAATGCCAGGTTAGCTTATCTCCTTTTGTTTTGACCTTAGTACCTTCTTTTTGATATCCATGACCTATTTCCTGTGGATTCTGAAGATATCCTGTACTCCCTATTGTATAATCTTTGTCAATGGTGATCTTCACATCAAAATCTCCCCAAACTCCATGAAATTCACGGGCTATATAAGGATCTGCATGCCATCCCTGAAAGTCATATTCAGCCAATTTTGGATACCACTGGCTCATGCTTAGAGCGACCCCTTCTTTACTATTTCTACCAGATCTTCTAACCTGCTCCGGTACCTGGCCCTCAAATTCCATATTAAAAGTTGTCTTTTCACCCGGTAGGACAGGAGAGGCGAGTTCTACTTCCAGAACTGTCCCTACTTCTTCATAATTAAGATCTTCCCCATTCTGTGTTAAAGAGTTCACTCTTAAATAACCAATCTGGTCGGGACCAAGGGATGAAATCCTGCTTACTATTTCAGGATTTTCCCTGGTTCCTTTATTAACGGTCATTCTACCGTCTGGATCTGGTACACTTTCTAAACGGGCATTCATTTCACTGTCCGGCTGAAATGCATTGAAATACAGATGATAAAAAACCCTGTCTAGGGTATCTGGAGAATTGTTGGTATATACCAGTTCCTGAGTTCCGGTATATTTGAAATTCTCTACATTCATATCAACTTCCATGGTATAGTCTACATGCTGT
>JAHELO010000004.1 GCA_024644145.1 Christiangramia sp. | reverse complement strand
ATCCCTGTTCCATTCCTTTTCTCATATTTTCTTCGGCAGAATTCATCCAGGTGAGGAAACCATCCACTCGTTTCATCCATTTTTCATAATCCTCTACCGTTTTAAAAGGCTGGGCACCCATACCACTGGCTAGCTGCCCCATAAATAAATTGACAGACCACATCTGGTCTATAGGCATATATTTAGCTTTTTTGAAATTCATGGAAGCGAGGTTTATATTGCACTCCCAAAGCAAGATCTCCTTGCTCATTCGCTCTGTTTCACTCAGGTCTGCATCTTTTATTGCAGTAACCTTATCGCGGTAGCTGGAATAATAATTCTTCAAGCTGTCTTCATATCCGGAAGAAAGAAAATCTGGAAATTTGTCGTTATAACGCATGTCTCCTGAAGTGGTGGCGGCAATAGGGTTCAGCTTTAAGCCATCCTCGTAGTAATTGTGAAGAATACTATCAAATTTTGCGCTAACGCCGGTTTCCTCATTTTCTTCTGTTCTGGGATTTTTGTCGTCTTTACAGCTGATGAGGGCCAGTGCCAGACAAAGCGGTAATATGATCTTTTTTATCATGATGATAATATATATTTTAGATCATCTAAGGTATGAAAAAGGCTTAATAAAAAATAAATGAACAGGACATCCAATATAAAAAAAGCCCCGCGATCGCGGGGCTTTTATATCTAAAATTTAAGACTTAATTCTTATTAATATCTGTAGTATTCAGGTTTGAATGGACCTTCAACTTCCACCCCAATATATTCAGCCTGATCTGGTCTAAGCTCGGTAAGTTCAACACCAATTCTTTCCAGGTGCAGCTTAGCCACTTTTTCATCTAAATGCTTTGGCAGCATATAGACTTCGTTCTTATACTTATCTGTATTGTTCCAAAGCTCCATTTGTGCAAGGGTCTGGTTTGTAAAGGAGTTACTCATCACAAAACTAGGGTGTCCTGTAGCACATCCTAAATTTACCAAACGACCTTCAGCAAGGAGGATGATGTCTTTCTCATTGATGGTATATTTATCAACCTGAGGTTTGATCTCTACTTTAGTATTGCCATGGTTTTCATTTAGCCATTTTACAGCGATCTCATTATCAAAGTGTCCTATGTTGGCTACGATGGTCTTGTCTTTCATCGCTTCAAAGTGCTCTCCGCGAACAATGTCTTTATTACCTGTAGTAGTGATCACGATATCTGCTTTAGGAAGAACAGTTTCAAGTTTTTTTACTTCAAAACCGTCCATTGCAGCCTGTAGCGCACAGATAGGGTCAATTTCAGTTACGGTAACTATAGATCCGGCTCCTTTAAAAGACTGGGCCGTACCTTTACCTACATCACCATATCCACAAACTACCACGCGTTTACCGGCTAGCATTACATCTGTAGCACGACGAATCGCATCTACTGCGCTTTCACGGCATCCATATTTGTTATCGAATTTAGATTTTGTAACAGAGTCGTTTACGTTGATCGCAGGCATAGGAAGAGTTCCTTTTTTCATGCGCTCATACAGTCTGTGAACTCCGGTTGTAGTTTCTTCAGAAAGACCTTTTATTCCTTCAGCAAGTTCCGGATATTCATCCAGAACCATATTAGTTAGATCACCACCATCATCAAGAATCATATTTAGCGGGGTACGTTCTTCTCCAAAGAAAAGAGTTTGCTCGATACACCAGTTAAATTCCTCTTCGGTCATCCCTTTCCAGGCATAAACAGGAATCCCTGCAGCAGCGATGGCAGCAGCAGCATGGTCCTGAGTAGAGAAAATATTACAGGAACTCCAGGTTACATCTGCACCCAGAGCAACAAGGGTTTCTATTAACACTGCAGTTTGAATGGTCATATGTAAACATCCCGCAATTCTCGCACCTTTTAAAGGTTTAGATTCTCCATACTCCTTACGAAGTGCCATAAGACCTGGCATTTCGGCTTCAGCAAGTTCTATTTCGCGGCGGCCATATTCAGCAAGCTCAATATCTTTTACTTTATAGGCGGTATACGGTACTGTTTTAGTCGACATATTATTATATTTGAATATTAGCAATTTTTGTGCTTGCAAAAATAAGGAAAAGCTTAGAAATTTTATGCCTCTTTTTAAAACAATAACAGTTGACGAACGTACTAAAGTCTTCATTTGGAAGGTGGAAGAATCATTGGAATGGCTTTCTAAGGGAGTAGAGTTAACTGAACATTGCAGAAAAAGAGTGGATGGGATGAAATCTGAAATTCACCGCCGCGGTTTCATGAGCATCAGGCATTTACTTGCAGAGGCTGGTTATACAGATCATGATCTTTATTATGATGATCACGGGAAACCGCATCTAAAGGATGACAAATATATTTCTATTACTCATTCCTTTAATTTCACGGGAATCATTATTAGTGATAAGGATGTGGGCATTGACATCGAAAAGCAGCGCGAAAAAATCCTAAAGATCGCCAACAAATTCACTCCGCTTGATGAATACCATACCCTGGCAAATGAAGAGGCTTTAATTAGAAAACTTACCATTGTCTGGGGCGCAAAAGAATCGGTGTATAAGATTCTTGCTCAGCCTGGAATTGGATTTCTACAGCACATCAATGTGACCGATTTTGATTTTGATGATTCTGAAACCACTACGCATGTGCGATATAATGGGATAGATGACTGGTTTGATGTCAATTTCCTGGAGTTTGAAAACTTTACCTGTGTATTTGCCATGCCGGGTAATTCTAAACCCAGAGCTTAGTGATCGAGATTGAAAGGCATCTGGAAGGAATTCTACGAGCAGCGAACCTGAAGCGCAAAATGCTAGCAGTACTTATAGACCCTGATAAATTTCAGGAAACCGGGGTCGCCGGATTTATCCAGAAATTACCGAAAGATACAACTCATATTTTTGTGGGAGGCAGCACCGTAGAGGAGGGTAGAACCTGTGAGGTTATCAAGGCTTTAAAGAATGTGACCGGTTTGCCGGTAATCCTTTTTCCTGGTGATCACAGCCAGATCTCTCCGCATGCAGATGCCTTGCTTTTTTTAAGCCTGATTTCCGGGAGGAACCCTGAGTTCTTAATTGAACAACAGGTACGATCGGTCGAAAAGATTAGAAATACCACATTGGAAATTATCCCGACCGGCTATATTCTTATTGATGGTGGCAAAGAGACTTCAGTACAAAAGGTTAGTAATACCAGGCCCTTGGCACAGGAGGAAATTGATCAGATAGTGAATACTGCCCTGGCGGGACAGTATTCAGGTAAAAAACTTATTTATCTGGAAGCCGGTAGCGGAGCCAGAATTCCGGTGTCCCCTGAAATCATCATGGCCGTAAGCGATGTGTTGGAAATTCCACTGATAGTTGGTGGGGGAATTCGCAGTTTCACACAGCTTCAGAATGCGTATGAAGCCGGCGCAGATCTGGTTGTAATAGGAACCGCATTTGAGGAAGATACCTTTCAGAATTAAAATTCATCTCTAACATAAATTAGAAGTCGCTTTGGTGGTAGTGGGACCGTAGTATAGAACATGAAATTTTCCCACTTCTTCAGTATCCAGGATTTTTCCGCCTGAGCGCAGTTAAGGCGCATTTAGTATTTTACATCAATAGGATGAAAAACCGGGTTAAGAGTTTTAACTTAGGAGTGTATAACTGTAAATCAATAAGTTATGAAAGTTGAAAATCCGGTCGTTTGGTTTGAAATCTATGTAAACGACTTAAATCGAGCCAAATCTTTCTATGAAAAGGTTTTTAAAACTGAGTTCACTGAACTTGAAAGCCCCGAGGATTCGGGATTAAAAATGTTAGCGTTTCCCGATAATATGGAATCCAAAGGAAAAGCTTCCGGGGCCATTGTGCATGTAGAGGGCATGGAAGCCGGCGGAAACAGCACGCTGGTTTATTTCAGCAGCGAAGATTGCAGTGTAGAGCAGGCTCGCGTAGAAGATGCCGGAGGAAAGTTGATCAGGCCAAAAATGTCTATTGGGGAATATGGATTTATTAGCCTTGCCCAGGATACTGAAGGGAACATGATCGGGATCCATTCGATGGAATAACCGAATTCTTTAGTATTTATCAATTGTCTTTCTGAAAGTTTTGAGAATGGCTAACTTTGGTTGGAAAACAGAACCCAATGAACATTTCAGTAGAACTCACTCTTACGCCGATCCAGGATGACTATGAACCGGCGATCATTAATTTCATAAAAAAAATGAGAGATTCTGGACTCACCGTAAAAGAAAATCCGTTAAGTACCCAGGTCTACGGCGAATATGATGAGGTGATGAGCCTGTTAAATAAAGAGATCAAAAATACATTCGAAGCCATAGAGCGCGGACTTATATATGTAAAGATCGTGAAATCTGACCGTAGCGACTATGCAGCCGATTTTTGATTTTTTCTTTGATCAGTACCAGGATTACCCGATCCTTTTTGTAATTCTGGAGATCATAGCGGTGATCTTTGGTTTTCTGTCTGTATGGTATTCTAAACAGAATAATATCCTGGTATATCCTACTGGGATTGTGAGTACCATGATCTTCGTGTATCTCTTATGGCAATGGGAATTGCTTGGGGATATGATGATAAATGCTTACTATTTTGCAATGAGTATTTATGGCTGGTATATCTGGACCAGAAAAATAGATGCAACCCATTTCACTCCAATTACAAGCACCACAAGGAAAGAACAGTTTCAATCTGTATTTATTTTTCTGGGCACACTAATCTTCGTGTTTGGTGTGTATGAGTATTTTGATAAATGGAATAACTGGACGGCTTACGTAGATACGATCACTACCGGGATATTTTTTGTAGGCATGTGGTTAATGGCCAAACGAAAGATTGAGAACTGGATCTACTGGATTGTGGGTGATATCATCTCGGTTCCGCTTTATTTTTATAAAGGTCTTACCTTTACCAGTCTGCAATACCTGGTATTCACCATCATTGCGGTTTATGGCTATAAAGCATGGAAGAAAAACTTGCGCAACGACCTGCGACCTGTATAAAAATTGTCCTTTTCGGGCCTGAATCTACAGGGAAAACCACCCTCTCTGAAGATCTTTCAGCGTACTACAATGCGCCTATGGTTAAGGAATATATGCGGGAATACTTGCAGGAGGTATGGGATAATGAAAAACGCATTTGTGAACCACGGGATGTTATTCCCATCGCCCAGGGGCAAATGCAGACAGAAAACCGGCTGGCACAAAAGGCAGATGAGCTTCTTATTTGCGATACAGACCTGCTGGAGCTTAAGGTTTATTCTGAAGCTTATTATGAGGGTTATTGCGACCCGAAACTTCTTAAACATGCGTTAAACAACCATTACCATCTCTACTTTTTAACGTATATTGATGTGCCCTGGACTCCCGATGATTTAAGGGATAAGCCTCATGATCGTGAGGGAATGTTCCAAAGATTTCAACACGCTCTTGAACAGTACAATAGACCTTATTTCATATTGAAAGGAGACCGGGAAACGCGTTTAAAAGAAGCAGTGAAAAAAATTGACCAACTAATAAAAAACAGGAATCGTGAAATTTAGTGAAAAGGATATTTTACAAATTGAAGAAAAGGGACTTTCAACAAAAGAGGTGGAAGAGCAGATAGGGATCTTTAAAAGAGGAAATATAAAAGTAAATATCACCGAGGCCGCGACCATTAATAACGGAATTAGTAAAATTGAGCTGGCAGAAAAAAAGGAATTGATTAACTATTATTCTTCCGAAAAAAATAAGCATTCCATTTTAAAATTTGTGCCTGCATCTGGTGCAGCTTCCCGCATGTTCAAGGCTTTGCATAATTTTGCAGATGACTTCAATCCTGAAAAACATGAATTAAGAGAATATTTAGATGGAACCGGGGATGCAGATCTAAGAAAGTTTTTTAATCATTTTGAAAAACTTCCCTTCTATGATCGTGCTTTAGAAAAGGCGAAAAAAAATAACAAGGATTTTGAAGAGCTCTCCCATGATATCCAGCATAAAATTCTGGTAAAGACGATCCTTGAAGCAGACGGGTTGTTTCTTAGTAATCTCCCCAAAGGATTAGTGCCTTTCCATAAATATGACGCTCATGTTGCCACCGCTTTTGAAGAACATCTGTTCGAAGCGGCAAAGTACCTAGAGGTGGATGGTGTAGCGAAATTACATTTCACGGTTGCTAAAGGAGACAAGGAAAAGTTCCAGGCAGAGTGGAATGAAATTCAGGAAAGAATGGAGGAAAAAACCGGAGTGAAATTTGAGATTGCCTATTCATACCAGGACCCCAGAACAGATACTATTGCCGTAGACGAAAATTTTGAACCATTCAGAACTGAAGATAATGACCTGTTTTTTAGACCCGGCGGACATGGGGCACTTATCGATAATCTGAACCAATTAGATGAACAGATAGTTTTTGTAAAAAATATAGATAATGTAGTGACTGAAGATAATGTTCAGTTAGTTGCAGATCATAAGAAAATGCTTGGAGGGAAACTTCTCAGGATCCAAAATAAGATCTATGAATATTTAGAAGAACTGGAGGAGGGACAGCCTTCTGCAGATAAATTACATGAAATTCAGCAGTTTCTTGAGAATGAACTTTTCCTGAAGAGTATTTCTACAGGTAAGCCTTCAGCAGAAAATCTTAAAGATAAATTACATCGCCCTCTTAGGGTTTGCGGGATGGTAAAGAATGAGGGAGAGCCCGGTGGTGGTCCATTCCTTGTAAAAGACCAGGACGGAGAGATTTCTTTACAGATTATTGAAGGAGCCCAGATAGATAACGAGAACCCTGAACAGTCTAAAATTGCCAGGGAAGCTACCCATTTTAATCCGGTAGATATTGTTTGCAGCCTGAAAGATCATAAGGGAAGATCGTATGATCTCCACGAATACGTAGATGAAGACATGAGTTTTATTGCAGATAAGACTAAAGATGGCAAGCCATTAAAGGCATTAGAGCGCCCGGGATTATGGAATGGCGGGATGGCCAAATGGAATACTGTTTTTGTTGAGGTACCGGTAGAAACTTTCAATCCGGTGAAAACGGTGTCAGATCTTTTAAAAGAGTCTCACCAGCCAAGATAAAATGGATGAAGGTCTTATTCTAACCGAACCAGATTTTAAAGCTGTAAGAAGCTCGGGGCCCGGAGGGCAGCATGCGAATAAAACCGCCACGAAGGTGGAGCTTGGTTTTGATGTTGCTGGTTCCCAGGCGCTGAATGAAGAGGAAAAAAAACGGATTTTTAAAAAACTTGCGGGAAGAATCAATGTGGATGGGATTCTGAAGATGAGCAATGAAGAATCACGAAGCCAGCATACCAATAAAGATTTGTTGCTTCAAAATTTTCTGTCTGAGATCAAATCAGCTTTAAAGAGACCGAAACCCAGAAAAAAAACAAAGCCTACAAAAGCCTCTAAATTAAAACGGCTGAATTCCAAAAAGAAAAAGTCTGAGATCAAGGCCAGTAGGAAAGATCCTTTAAAATAAAAAGTTGGGGATTTTTTACTCAAATGTGATGTCTGCTCCACATATTTTTTGTGGAATTCCAGACAGAAATATTAGTTTTTTTTAATCCATACTGCTGTTTTTCAGGTTTTCAGGCTGTTTTTCCAGTCTTTTGTGCTAATGGTATGGTTTTTACAATGTATTAAGTAGGTTAGTATTGGGAATGGAATAGATTAGTAACTAACAGATTTATTCTATTTTATAATTTAGATTTTCGGATTGAAAAGGCTCCTTATTGGGGCCTTTTCTGTTTATGTACCTCTCCGTCCTTCGGTCTTAAATATTAAAAATATGAGGTGGTGATTCCCCAGTTTTGGAATCAGGAAGCGTAGAATTCTACATAATATTTTGTGAATAAAACAGGGTGAAAAAAGATTTCCCTAGGTTTTATTAGTATTGAAGTTAATCTGGTGAAAATGGCATAATTATTCTATTACATATGCTATAACAATATGATCGAAAAACCACAAGATCAATAAAACTATTCATTATGAAAAAATTTGCTTTAAGTATGATGACGATGGGAGCTATGTTTTTTGCAACACAAAACATGCAAGCTCAGGAAGAAGAAGTTGAAGAAATAGAGACTGAAGTAGAAATGGAGGTGGAACATGACGAATTCGCAAGTGTTGAAGTTACTGAATTACCTCAGGCAGTGCATGATGCACTGGCGACAGATTATAATGGAGCAATTCCAACTGGCGCATGGGTAAAAATGAAGGGTGAGACCAAAGTTTATAAATTAAAATTAGATATTCAGGGAGAGACTGAAAAGGTCTATATAGATCAGGACGGGAACTGGCTGGAAAAAGATGACGATAAAGAAAGTGACAAGTAAAAGTCCGGTAATGGAGAAACCAACTCCACGGCAACAGACAAATGGAAAAGCTTATAGATGGCAATCTACCCCGCAAACTTGCAAAAGAGTGACTGTTTTTCAGAATTTATTCTGAAATGTAACAACCAGAAAACTAACACTATCAAAGTCACTTTTTTGCCTGTTTAGCAAAGGTTATTCTGGAAATCTGTTAAATGGGAATTAGTTAAAAATGGCAATTATATAACCACAATTGCCGGGAAAGAGAGGTTGAGATACGACCTCTCTTTTTTTTGGTTCGATTTAAAAACTAATGATTTAAAGATTATTACCTTTGTTAAGCTTTTTTAAAATTGAACTATGTCTAAAGTTTTGGTCGTTGAAGACGATGTTGCATTTGGAACCATGTTAAAAACCTTTCTGGAAAAGAGGGATTACAAGGTAGCACTGGTTTATTCAGCTTCTGAAGCCTTCAAAAAAATATCTTCAGATAAATACGACCTTGTTCTAACAGATGTGCGTTTACCAGATAATGATGGTCTGGAAATACTAAAAAGTGTGAAGGCAGAAAATCCTTCTACCCAGGTGATCGTCATGACCAGCTATGCAGAAATAAGCATGGCGGTAAATGCTATGAAAGAAGGTGCATTTGATTATGTTTCCAAACCCTTCAGGCCGGAATCTATCCTGCAAACCATAGAAAATGCCCTGCATACTCATCAAGTGGCTCCTGTGGAGGAGAAGGCAAAGCCTGCGAAAAAGAGCCGGGGACCTCTTAAGGAAAACCAGGACCTGGTAAAAGGAGTTAGTGAGCCTTCCCGCAGGTTAAGTGATTATGTAGAATTAGTGGCGCCCACGAACATGTCGGTGCTTATTACCGGGGAAAGCGGGACCGGGAAAGAGCAAATTGCAAAGAGCATACATCTACAAAGCAAAAGACATTCTGCACCATTTATTGCGGTAGACTGTGGAGCCATTCCTAAAGAAATCGCCTCCAGTGAATTTTTTGGGCATTTAAAGGGTTCTTTCACCGGTGCAATTAACGATAAAACAGGTCATTTCGCTGCAGCCAACGGTGGTACGCTTTTTCTGGATGAAATTGGGAATCTTACCTATGAACTTCAGGTGCAGCTTTTAAGAGCCCTGCAGGAGCGCAGAATTAAGCCCGTAGGTAGTAATAATGAGATTGAAGTGGATATTCGCGTGGTTACAGCTACTAACGAAGACCTTTCTGAAGCGGTAAAAGAAGGAGATTTCAGGGAAGACCTGTACCACAGATTAAATGAATTCTCAATAAAAGTTCCCGCGTTACGTGAAAGAAAAGAAGATCTGATGCTTTTCGCTAATCAGTTTCTGGAAGAAGCGAATGCAGATCTCGAAAAAAATATCGTAGGTTTTACAGATGAAGCTATTCATGCCTTTAAGAACTACAACTGGCCGGGAAATCTTAGGGAGCTCAAGAATATGGTGAAACGGGCTGTATTATTAACCAAGGAGGATCTCATTCCACTTAAGGTGCTTCCGCACGAAATCGCTACTTCAACCCGCACCAACGATAATGATTACGGGTTATTCAAGAATAAAAATGAAGAGCAGTTGATCCTGGATGCACTGGAAAAAACCGGTGGTAACAAAAGCAAAGCAGCAAGAATGTTATCTATAGATCGTAAAACACTCTACAATAAGCTAAAGCAATACGGTATTAAGCTGTGATTTTCGAATCCAGGTTATTTATCAAATTCCTGATATTCTTCTCAAAATGATCAAATTCAGGGGGTGTTACTTTTTCCCTGGCCTCTAATTTTATAAGTAGTGCAATCACTTCATTAGCTTTCATCTGTCGAAGCATGGGAAGCATACGGTGCGCCAGTTTTCCCATCCTGTCCTGGTCATTTTCGGTAAAGGCTTCCTTAAGTTCCTCGAGACTGTTGGAAGCACCCTCAGTAAAGGCATTTATTATCTTTTGCATGGCCTCCTCATCTCTTCCTGAAAATTCATAGATATCAGTAAGATCGTAGAAGTCAGTTTTCAGTCGTCCATTTTCAGTTATCTGGTTTTCAGAATCATCCTTTTCATAAACAAGTGTAAGCAGATCTGCGATATGTTGTTTTAATTCGTCTGGTTTGTAAGGCTTGAGCAGTTTGTGGTTGAATCCGGCATTTGTGTATGCTTCTAATTCAATATCTGTCCTTCCCGAAAGGGCAATCACAGGAAGATTCTGAAGGTTTTCAGAATTCCGAATGGATTTTATTAGGGCAAAACCATCCAGAATAGGCATTTGTATATCGGTTAGCAAGATATCATAATTATTCGTTTGAAGTTTCTCAAGACCAATCTTTCCATTTTCAGCTGTGTCTATACTGAAGCCCATAGATTTGGCAACTTCTACGGTTAAAGAAAGTTGCCCCGGTTCATCATCTACGATGAGTGCATGTAGACCGCTGGCATCCATAGTGGAAGTTTCCGGCTCTTTTTCCTCGTCATATGCTCTTTCCGGTTCTTCACGGGTTTCAGAGATCTTAACAACGGGGATTGATATGATGAATTCACTTCCTTTTCCCTGCTCGCTTTCCAGTTCAATATCTCCATTTAATAGTTGGGTGAGCCTTTTACTAATGGCCAATCCCAGGCCGGAACCACCAAATCGTTTTTCTATCGAGCTGTTTTCCTGCGAGAATTCTTCAAAAATAGTTTCCTGCATTTCTTTGGAAATTCCTATCCCTGAATCTTTTACTCTAATCTCAAGAATATGGCCTATTCCTGTATTATCTCTAAGTTTTGCTGAAATAACAATTTCCCCTTTTTCAGTAAACTTCCACGCATTCGAGATGAGATTAGCCAGGATTTGTTTGATCCTGAAGGGGTCGCTCTGTATCTGTACATTGGTCTCGTTGGAGACATTAATAACGATATCTACATCTTTATTCTTTTCAGCTGGAATAATGTTATTTACAGTATCATGTATAAGCTTTTTTGGGTTAAAAGAAAGATTTTCTATAAGCATCTTTCCAGCTTCAAGCTTAGACAGATCCAGAAGGTCATTAACCAGTCTCAGAATGAATTCTGAAGATTTTTTAATCTGAGTGAGATAATGTTTCTGCTTCCCGTTGAGTTCGGTTTTCTGAATTAGATCTGCATATCCCATAACTGTGGTAAGCGGACTTCTAAGGTCGTGCGTGATCGCCGCCATAAACTGTTCGCGGCTAGCCAGAAGGGATTCAGCAAAATCTTTAGCTTCCTCGAGTTCCATCCTGTAGCGCTGGCTGCGGGTCACATCACCAAGGATATTAATAATGAAATACAAAATGATTAGCAGGATAATACAGCTTCCTATGATGATGATATTGGAAGTTTTATTCAGCATATTCTGAAATACCTCGGCCCTTTCAACCGTATTTTCACGCTCTTTTTGTTCCAGACCGGCCAGCAGGCTTTGTAGTTGCTGGTTCAGGATCATATCGTTGTTTAAAAGCTCATTCTCCTTTTGATTGACCTCATTCCTGAACTGTCTGTTCGCGATCTCGAGTTCGCTGAGTACCTTTTTTACTGAACTTACCAGGGAATCCAACCGCCGGTTTGTTAATTCCTGCGCATTATCCTCTTTTGCATATTCCAGCAGCCTGATAAGGACCCGCCTTTGATGAGGTTCCAGATTGGCGAATCGCTGTTCGTAATTTTCATCGGCGAAAGACTCATCTATCTTTTTAAGCTCACGAATTACCCGGGAGTAATAGTTGGTATTCCTATCAGTATCCCTTAATGCAACTAATTCCTTAAGGTTTTCGGTTTTTCGGTCCAGAAGTTTAGAGATACTGTCTACTTCATTCTCCAGATCTATAACCTTATAGGTCTCTTCAAGTTCTCTTAACTTATATTCTATACTGTCTATTTGGGAATTGTAGAGCTGGAGGTCCTTTTCATCTCCAGTCTGGATAAGACGCCGGCTGGTGTTTTCAGATTCATTAAGATCTGTAGTGATCTCGCTCACAAGGATTAACTGGCGGTTATTCTCTGTATTAGATTGTGCTATCTCAGAATAAGAAATTACCTGGTTGTAGACATACCAGACTGCCAGAGCGGCTAAAATAGCCACGATAACATATCCGGTTACTACTTTTACAGTGATGGAGCGACGGGCACTAAACATTCTATATGATTTATCTAAAATTAAGCCAATTCCTTCAAATCTCTTCAAAGGTATTGCATTTCTAAAAAAGCGTATTACTTTTGCGCCATAATCTCATAAGGGGTGCCGCTTTGTGCGGCTGAGATCATACCCAACGAACCTGGGCAGGTAATGCTGCCAAGGGATAGGTGCAAAAGCACCATGTATGCACTCCTGATCTTGCCTTGCCGGCAGTTTCAGGATTTTTTATTTAATAATTTAATCAATAAGAATAATCGCCCCTTTTATTCGTAAATGTTATTACGGATGAAAAATGTATTATTTCTTGTAAGCCTGTTCTTACTCACCACACAGGCTTATGCTCAGCAGTTTATTATATCAGGAACAGTCAAGGAGAATGGAGATCCTCTGGCAGATGCTGCGGTCTATGTAAAAGGAAGCGGTGAAGGAACCCTCACCAATGAGAACGGGAATTACGAGCTAACACTGGACAAGGGAAATTATATTCTGGTCTTTGCTTTCGGGAATCAAAAAAGCAAAAAGATCGTATTAGATAAAAATTTACAGTTAGACGTAGATTTGGCAGGAGCTGAAGAAACTTTAGATGAGGTTTTTCTGTCTGCCTTAAGGGTGAACAGGCAATCGCCCATAACTTATAGCAACCTGAGCAATGAAGAAATTGAGGATCGCAACCTGGGGCAGGACATACCGGTTCTTATGAACTATATGCCTAACGTAGTGACCACCACCGATGCCGGTAACGGGGTGGGGTATACCGGAATTCGGGTTCGGGGTAGTGATGCCACGAGAGTAAATGTTACCATAAACGGGATTCCATATAACGATGCGGAAAGTCAGGGCACTTTCTGGGTCAATCTGGGGGATTTTGCTTCATCTGTAGAAAATATGCAGTTACAACGAGGTGTTGGAACTTCTACGAACGGAGCAGGGGCTTTTGGGGCAAGTCTAAATATTCTAACAGACTCTTATAAGGAAGAGGCCCAGGCAGAAATTTCGAATAGTGCAGGCTCTTACAATACCTTTAAACATACCGTAAAATTCAGTACTGGCTTAATAAACGATCATTTTTCGTTTGGAGGAAGAGCTTCTAAAATACGCAGTGATGGATATATTGACAGGGCCTCTAGCGACCTTAAATCCTATTTCCTTCAGGCTGCCTATGTAGATGAAAATACATTGATAAAGGCCCTCACTTTTGGGGGCGAGGAAAGAACCTATCAGGCATGGTATGGAATAGATAATGAAACTCTTGAAAATAACCGTCGGTTTAATCCCGCCGGTTTGTATACAGATAGGAATGGCGAACCCCGATTCTATAATAATCAAACAGATAATTATTCCCAGGACCATTATCAGTTTTTATGGAATCAGGATATGGGAGAGAGATGGTCTTCTAATATAGCTTTACACTATACATATGGCAGGGGATTTTATGAAGAATATGAAGAAGATGCCAGTCTTGAAGCTTTTGGTCTGCAGTCATTTATTGCAAACGGCGAGGTAGTGAATACTTCAGATCTTGTGGGAACTAAATGGCTGGACAACCACTTCTATGGTACAGTTTTCAGTTTGAATTATGAAACAGCAACGATAGACGCGACTTTAGGAGGAGGATGGAACCGGTATGATGGAGATCATTTCGGCGAAGTGATCTATACCCGCTTTGCAAGAAATAACGAACCTTACGAACCCTATTATTTTAATAAGGCAGAAAAAAGCGATTTCAATATTTATGCGAAGGCGAACTTTGCCCTTAGCAACAAGCTTTCTGCTTACGCCGATCTTCAGCTAAGAACTGTTAGATATGATACCGATGGTCTGTTGGATGACCAATCCAGATTTAAAAATTCTGACGATTTCAGCTTTTTCAATCCAAAAGCCGGATTAATCTGGGAGATAAACCATTCCAATCAATTATACTTCTCGTACGCACGGGCTCACAGGGAACCCAGCCGTAACGATTACGAAAATGGTGATCCCGAACCTGAAGAGCTCAACGATATTGAATTCGGGTGGAGACATAACAGCAGGACTTTTCAGATAAATTCTAACCTGTATTATATGGGTTATGAAAATCAACTTGTTTTAACCGGAGGGATAGATGATGTGGGGGCTTTTATAAGGCAGAATAGTGGGAAAAGTTACCGTCTGGGTTTAGAAGTAGATGCGAGAATAAAGTTGTTGAATGATCTTGAGGTACTCCCTAACATTTCGTTGAGCCGAAATAAGAATATAGATTTTGTGTCTACCTTTAATGGCGAATTTGTGAATTATGGAGATACAGACATATCTTACTCGCCGGAAGTGGTTATTGGCAACATAGTCAATTACGAGCCGGTGACAGGTCTGGAACTAAAACTGCTTTCAAAATATGTAGGCGAACAATACATGAGCAATGTAGAAGCCGAAAATTCTAAACTGGACAGTTATTTTGTGAACGATCTTAATATTCAATATAGCTGGAAGCAACCGTGGATTTTTAAGGAGGTAGTACTTACGGGGCTCGTGAACAATATTTTCAATGAAAACTATGTTTCCAACGGCTATTATTACACCTTTAACATACCAAATCCTGATATTCCTTCTGGTGAGCAAACGTTTGATGGTGCAGGATATTACCCACAGGCCACTACCAATTTCCTTCTGGGATTAAGCCTGAAATTCTAAATTATTTGAACTGTAAAAGACCTCCTTTTCAATTCTGAGGAGGAGGTTAATTATATACATCCAGGGTATTGCCAGAGCGTTGAACGCGATATGGCTTCATAGTATACTGGCCGTCGCCTTCGGTAAGCTCCCCGGTGATGATATTATATTTATTATTGTCACAACCGCAACTTGCGATCACCCCGCTCACCGTCATGCCTGAACAATTGCTAGGCGGATGATTGGGATCACTTAGCTCAAAAGCTACATATTGAGAGTTATTGATGTTATATATAACCACTCCTCTTACCCCGTAATTATAGGTGGCATATGAATTGCCGGGAAACTGGAGTTTATTGTATTCAGGAAAACTTAGATTGAGTTGGAACCGAAAATTCACATTGGGTAAATTGGGATTATTACGCAGGCTGTCATCAGATCCGGAACATGCAGATAGGGCTAAAAGCAGAGCGATCACAGGGAATATTTTTTTCATAAGAATTTGA
>JAHELO010000233.1 GCA_024644145.1 Christiangramia sp. | reverse complement strand
CTCCAACAGACTTCATTTGTAGGCCAAGAGTTCTGTCTGATCCTTCAAACTTATCGAAATTCCATCTCGGGATCTTTACGATCACGTAGTCTAATGATGGCTCAAACAATGCTGAAGTAGACTTGGTGATTTGGTTATCTAGTTCATCAAGATTATATCCTAATGCAAGTTTAGTTGCGATCTTGGCAATTGGGTATCCGGTAGCTTTAGAGGCCAGTGCAGAAGACCTGGATACTCGTGGGTTGATCTCGATCGCATAAACATCCTCATTTTCATCTGGACTTACCGCGAACTGAACATTACATCCACCTGCAAAATCACCTATGCTCCTCATCATTTTAATGGCCTGATCTCTCATTTTCTGAAAGGCCTTATCACTAAGGGTCATTGCCGGTGCTACAGTTATAGAGTCTCCGGTATGTATTCCCATGGGGTCCATATTCTCAATGGTACATATGATCACCACGTTATCGTTACGATCACGCAATAGCTCAAGCTCATATTCTTTCCAGCCTAAAAGTGCCTTATCAATAAGAACTTCATGAATAGGCGAAGCTTCAAGACCTCTTGAGAGCATTTCATCAAAGTCCTCTGCCTTATGCACAAAAGAGGCTCCTCCTCCACCTAAGGTGAAAGACGCCCTTATAACAAGGGGAAAACCAAACTCCTGGGCCACTTCCTTTCCCTGAAGATAAGAGGTTACCGTTTTTGCAGGGGCTACCGGCACACCGATTCTACCCATTAATTGCTTAAACTGTTCTCTGTCTTCACAGATATTGATAGCATCAATATCTACTCCTATCAATTTTACCCCAAAATCATTCCACACACCTTTTTCATCTGCCTCAATACAAAGGTTCAAGGCTGTTTGCCCTCCCATTGTTGGAAGCACAGCGTCAATTTCCGGGTGATCTTTAAGTATCTCTACCAGAGATTTAGTAGTAAGAGGTTTTAAATATACATGATCGGCCATAGAAGGGTCGGTCATGATGGTGGCAGGGTTGGAATTTATCAGGATGGTTTTTATCCCGTCTTCTCTTAGAGAACGCAGCGATTGAGTTCCGGAATAATCAAATTCACAGGCCTGGCCTATAATTATTGGTCCAGATCCTATGATTAAAACGCATTTGATGTCTTTGTTTTTTGGCATGATAATATGTTGTGTTTGCGTTACGTTGTGTTGAGCTAAAAATAAGAAGCGTCTGGGTATAAAAAAAGGCGTTACTTAAAAAGTAACACCTTTATTATTTCGAACACTGAAAATCATTAGTGTTTATGTCTGTTTTCAGAAGATACAGATAATTTCTTTCTACCTTTAGCTCTTCTACGAGCAAGGACTTTTCTTCCGTTTGCACTGGCCATACGCTCCCTGAATCCGTGCTTATTTTTTCTTTTCCTTTTAGATGGTTGAAACGTTCTTTTCATTGTGAATATCTTTTATCTTCTGTAAATTCGTTTTGTCTGTCTTTAAAACTGCGTGCAAATATACAAAGCTTTTTAAGTACTGCAAATACTAAATTGAAATAATTTTTAATTGTTTTTATTACCTTTGCCGCCTGGAAAATCAAGATAGAACATGTTCAATAAGAATATCAAATTAGTTTTAGCTGTTTTAATTATAGTTGCTGCAATATGGCAATTTATTGAGGGTAACATCGGGAATGGTATAGCCCTTATACTGTTATCGGGAATTTTCATCTTCCTGTACTTCAAAAATGAAATGATCCTGATGGCTTTTCTCAGATTGAGAAAACAGGATTTCCCGGGAGCTAAAAAGTGGCTGGATAAAATAAGAGATCCGGAAAAAGCTCTGGTACGTAAACAGCAGGGATACTACTGGTATTTACACGGACTTATGGTTTCTCAGACCAATATTACCCAGGCTGAAAAATTCTTTAAGCGAGCTCTCAAGCTTGGTCTTTCTATGGATCATGATATGGCTATGGCTAAACTGAACCTGGCAGGAATCGCTATGACCAAACGAAGAAAACGTGAAGCCACCATGCTTTTGAATGAAGCAAAGAAGCTTGATAAGCATGGTATGATGAACGACCAGATTAGAATGATGAAAGAGCAGATGAAAAAGATCTAGTTCAAGGTTATAAACATTTTAAGAACAATTTCATTTTTAACTAATAATCGCGCACTTTAACGATAATTTTTTCCTGTAACAAATAGCTGGTCTACTTTTATTTAAACCAGCCCCAAAAGTTACATGAACAAACTATTAGTAGTTTTTCTGTTATTTTGTACTAGCGCATTTTCTCAACAAGAGTTGCAGAAGAAAACCTTCTTCTCTCAGGCTCTTAACCTCAATCTTTCAGGTTATAATAAAAAAGCTGATCTGGCCTACCGCCTTAATCAGTACGAAAAAGCGAAAGAACTTTTTGAAAATTTCACAAGCACTCACCTTGAGGGAGCTTATATGGATAATTTCAGGTTTAAGGATCTGAAGAAAAAGGATGTTCGTCTATACGATTACAAAAAGCCTGTTTTTCTAATTACTTATGCCTCCTGGTGTATTCCTGCCAAAGGCGAAATCCCTGCGTTGAATAAACTGGCAAACGAATACCAGGATAAAATAGAATTCGTGGTGCTGTTCTGGGATAAGCAAGAGACTGTTAAGGTTCTTGCTGAACAGTTTTCGTCAAAAATCTCTGTTGTATACGTAGATGAAAGGGAAAATGATGGGGCTTATGTGGTAAAACATCTTAAACACTCCCTTGGATTACCCACCTGTTTCCTGTTATCTGAAGATAAAAAGATCATGGAAATTAGAAGAAGCGTATTTCCCCCAATGCAAACAGAGGAGGAAGTTGCTTACCGCGAGAATTATATAGCTCTGGAAACCTCTATTTCAAAAAATCTCATCCACTCCTATAATGAAGTGTATGCAGAGAACGTACAGGTTGAATAATCTTATTTAGATTTCACCTCAGGATAATAGCCCTTTTCCGGGATATCTATAAAATAGGTTTTTCTCGATGCATTCTTCAAATGGTCATCCCGCAACCAGGGATTATGAATTTTCAGAATTTTATAGTTGATTCCGAAATTGGCCGCAAAATCTGGAAAGTCTTTCACTATCGTATCTACCTTTACCTTTTCCACCGGAATATGCTTATATAAATCGTCCTGCGTAAAATTAAAACCATACTTCTCCGGATGATTCATTATTTCTTTTAATGCCAGGATCCTGAAAACATATCTTCCAGTTTCCTCACCTAATAGTAGATCGTAATAATCCCCAACCTTTTGTCTTTCCAGTTGCTTGTCAACTCCATACTGCCCGGCGTTATAAGAAGCCGCCGCCAGAGTCCAGGAGCCAAAACGTGCTTTAGCTTTCTTTAAATAATCTGCCGCTACTCTTGTAGATTTTTCAATGTGATATCTTTCGTCTACGTTATCGTTGATCTCCAGGCCATACTCCTTACCTGTCCCCTCAAGGATCTGCCAGAAACCCACCGCTTTAGCCGGGGAAACAGCCTGAGTAAGCCCGCTTTCTATAACTGCCAGATATTTAAAGTCATCTGGAACTCCTTTTTCCTTTAAAATCGGTTCTATTACCGGGAAATATTTATTTGCTCTTTTCATTAATAATAAAGCATTGGATTGCCAGTAGGTATTTACCAGTAATTCCCTATCCATCCTTTCATAAATATCTGGGTCTTCCAATGGTACTTCCTCCCCTGCAAACTCTAAATCATCTGGCATTGGCAATGCTTTAATTCTATAAGAATCGGCTACACTCCTGGAGATTTCGCTATCAGCCATTTCCTTCCTCCCAGAGGACCCTCCATCTTCCTGTTGCACCGCATTTATACTTACAGCGCAAACTGTGAATAATCCAACTACCAAT
>JAHELO010000232.1 GCA_024644145.1 Christiangramia sp. | reverse complement strand
TAATATCGAATTAAGTGATGTTGGTTATTTGATGGCGATGACCGGGAATACGGAGGTTAACCTGAATGCTATTGAAAAATTCAGAAAACATTTTGGTGAGAATGGTTCGTTCAGAGTAGTATCTTCAGATGAAATGTACGATCCTGAAAACAATCCTAAAGAAGGATTGTTCTCCCAGACAGATGATTATATCAAATTAACTAACCTGGCGCGGAAATATCCTTCCATTCATGAACTGGAACTAAACTCTAAGGAGCATTACGAAGGCCTTATAGAGATAAGTAAAACAGATCCTGATATTATTCCATTATTCGTTAAAGACAAGGAGGGCGAATTAAATATTATTCCATCCAACAGTATGGAGGTTGAAATTGAAGAAGGCTATTTGATGGTTTATTTAGGAAAGCAAATAGAACAGGGAGATAGTGAGGAGAAGGAAAATATAGAAGAAAATATCAAGCAGGATTAAGCCTCTTCCTTTTCCATTGCTACAATAAGTTCATCTGTGATATCCAGGTTGTGATATACATTCTGTACGTCATCATCGTCTTCGAACTTTTCTATAAGGTCCAGGATCTTTTTAGCGTCTTCTACCGGTAGTTCTACGGTATTTAATGGTATGCGCTGTACTTCTGAATTTTTGGCCTCTAAAGCCAGTTCTTCAAGTTTGGATGACATGGTACCAAAATCTGTAAAATCTGTATATACCGTAAGGTAATCATCTTCTTTTTCAAAACTGGTAGCACCCCCTTCGATCAATTCCAGTTCCAGTTCTTCAGGATCCATTTCGATCTTTTCCTTCTCCAGAACAAAAACCCCTTTTTTATCAAACAAGAATTCGAGGGAACCATTGGTACCTAAACTTCCTCCATTTTTGGAAAAAATAGAGCGCACTGAGGCAACAGTACGATTGGTATTATCTGTAGTACATTCTACAAAAATCGCAATTCCATGAGGGCCGTATCCTTCAAAAGTTGCGGTTTCATAATTATCAGCATCTGTACCACCTGCTTTTTTTATAGCCCGTTCAATAGTATCCTTAGGCATATTTACACCCTTGGCATTCTGGATAGCATTTCTTAAAGCAGGATTGGCCTCAGGATCTATTCCTCCGCCTTCTTTTACAGCTACCGTGATCTCCTTGATCGCTCTGGTAAACTGCTTAGCTCGCTTTTTATCTTGTGCTCCTTTACGGTGTTTAATATTAGCCCATTTACTATGTCCTGCCATTGTTGGTCTAGCTTTTAATTCGTGGATTGTCGGTTAAGGTTGAAATTTTACCTTCAGGAATCACAAAAATAAAAACTTATTCAGAATAGTAAAATGCTCCTGCTTATTGGGTTAGCAAAGAATACATCTCACCTTGGGCAGATGAGGTTTCCGTCCTGAAATTTTAGAATATTAAGACCTGCGCAAACGTATAAATTTAATAGTTCAGGCAAGGAGTACTTAATTTATATGAAAATGAACTTCACTTCTGAAGCTTCTCCGCTATAAACCTTGATGAAAACCGTTTACTACGAATCTAAAGACAGGTTAATCGTTCAGCTTTAGAACAGCCATAAATGCCTCCTGTGGTATCTCTACGTTACCAACCTGGCGCATACGCTTCTTACCCTTCTTCTGTTTCTCCAAAAGTTTTCTCTTACGGGAAATATCACCACCATAACATTTTGCAGTAACATCCTTACGCAGCGCTTTTACCGTTTCACGGGCGATGATCTTGGCACCAATGGCTGCCTGAATTGGAATATCGAACTGCTGTCTTGGGATAAGTTCTTTCAGCTTCTCACACATTTTCTTTCCAATATCGTAGGCATTATCTACGTGAAGTAAAGCTGATAGAGCATCTACCTTATTGGCATTTAGAAGAACATCTACTTTTACAAGTTTGGATTCCCTCATGCCTATTGGAGTATAATCGAAGGAGGCATAACCCCGGGATACCGTTTTTAAACGGTCATAGAAATCAAAGACAATTTCTGCCAGAGGCATGTCGAAAGTAAGTTCAACCCTTTCTGTAGTAAGATAGGTTTGATTGGTTATCTCTCCTCTTTTTTCTATACAAAGAGACATCACGTTACCAACGTAATCAGATTTTGTAATGATTGTAGCCTTAATATATGGCTCTTCCACCCTGTTCAGGGTAGATGGTTCCGGTAGATCTGAAGGGTTGTTTACCAGAATAATATCATCGGGATTCTTATTGGTATATGCCTGATAGGATACGTTAGGAACCGTAGTAATTACGGTCATATCAAATTCACGTTCCAGTCTTTCCTGAATGATCTCCAGGTGTAACATTCCTAAGAAACCACATCTGAATCCAAATCCAAGAGCTGCAGAACTTTCAGGTGTGAATA
The DNA here is from genome assembly GCA_024644145.1 of Christiangramia sp. Classification (GTDB taxonomy): domain Bacteria; phylum Bacteroidota; class Bacteroidia; order Flavobacteriales; family Flavobacteriaceae; genus Christiangramia. The sequence continues at coordinate 1,502 of JAHELO010000232.1, read as the reverse complement.
CCAGAGAAGCGTCATTTAACTGAAGTTTCTCCATAGAAGCCCTTAGCTCTTCATAATCTTCAGTATCTACAGGATAAATACCTGCAAATACCATTGGTTTTACATCTTCAAAACCTGCAACAGCTTCAGTTGTTGGATTTACTGCACTGGTAATTGTATCACCCACTTTTACCTCGCGGGCATCCTTTATTCCGGTAATAAGGTAACCTACATCACCAGTCTTAATCTCTTTTCGTGGAAATTGTTTCAGTCTTAAGGTCCCTACCTCATCTGCATCATAAGTTTTATTGGTAGCAACAAACTTGATTTTCTCACCTTTCTTTATAGAACCATTGATCACCCTGAAATAGGTTTCCACACCTCTAAAGGGATTATATACAGAATCAAAGATCAAAGCTCTTAATGGTGCATCCACCTTACCGCTGGGTGCAGGAATACGGTCTATGATCGCGTCCAGGATTTCCTTGATTCCTAAACCTGTTTTTGCACTTGCCGGAATAACTTCAGAAGGATCACATCCTAAAAGATCTACAATATCATCTGTTACTTCTTCAGGATTCGCACTAGGGAGATCCACTTTATTTAATACCGGAATAATTTCAAGGTCATTTTCCAGGGCCAGGTACAGGTTAGAAATGGTTTGTGCCTGTATGCTTTGCGCCGCATCTACCACAAGTAATGCTCCTTCACAGGCAGCGATAGACCTTGATACTTCGTAAGAAAAATCAACGTGTCCGGGAGTATCAATAAGATTCAGAATATATTCTTCACCTTCATGCATATAGTTCATCTGAATCGCGTGACTCTTAATAGTAATCCCGCGTTCCCGTTCCAGGTCCATACTATCCAGTAGTTGCTCCTGCTTTTCCCTTTCGGTTACAGCACCGGTATAATCCAGTAAACGATCTGCAAGTGTACTTTTTCCGTGATCAATATGTGCAATTATGCAAAAGTTCCGAATGTTCTTCATCTCCAAATTTTGAATCCTGTTCTCACCTTATTATTCTGGTGAGTTTAAGTGTACAAATATAATTGATTTAATAGTCTTAAATAAAATTTCAAGTTTATGTTTGTTTTCTTGTGAGATCTATTATTGTTATAAGAATTAAGTTTATATTTTTAATCAGCCTTATCCCCTAATTCTAATTGGTTTAGAATAAAATAAGATAAATGAAATCAACCCATCCAGATACAGAAAAAGTTTCCAATTATGATCATCTTGAAAAGATGAATACATCAGAATTACTGGAAAACATTAATAGAGAAGACCAAAGCATAGCTTCAAGCGTTAAAAAAGAGATCCCGAATATTGAAAAACTGGTTAACGCGATTGTACCGAAAATTCAGGAGGGCGGCCGACTTTTCTATATTGGAGCAGGAACCAGTGGCAGACTAGGTGTCCTTGATGCTTCAGAATGCCCACCTACCTTTGGAGTAAGTCCAGGGATTGTAATTGGGCTTATCGCCGGTGGTGATACAGCGCTTAGGAATGCCGTTGAAAA
>JAHELO010000003.1:8341-15664 GCA_024644145.1 Christiangramia sp. | reverse complement strand
TGTTATGAATTTGGATAAACTGGGATTTCTGGGCACAGGAATAGGCTGGCTTATCCTGAAGACTACCAAGCTGTCGCGGATAAATAAGGAATACGATAAAGCAAAGCACTTACAAGGAACTGAGTTTATAGATGCGATCTTAAATGAATTTGAAATAGATTTCGATATTCCCGAAAAAGACCTCAAGCGAATTCCTAAACAAGGCCCTTTCATCACCATTTCTAACCATCCGCTTGGAGGTATAGACGGGATGATACTTATGAAACTTGTTCTGGAAAACAGACCGGATTATAAGGTGATCGCAAATTTCCTGCTACATCGTCTGAAACCATTAAGGCCATATATTTTGCCTGTGAATCCTTTTGAAGACCACAAGGAAGCCAGGTCAAGTCTAACAGGCATGAAAAATGCCATTTCGCACCTGAAGGAAGGAAATTCGCTGGGTATTTTTCCTGCCGGTGAAGTTTCAACGTACCGGGACAAGAGAGTGATCGTAGACAAGCCCTGGGAGCCTTCAGCCATGAAACTGATTCAAAAATCTAAAGTTCCGGTAATTCCTATATATTTTCATGCCAAGAACAGTTTATTCTTTTACCGCCTGGCCTCATTTAGCGATGTTCTAAGAACGGCAAGACTCCCTGGTGAAATGTTAACCCAGAGAAAAAGAAAGATCAAGGTTAGAATAGGGCATCCCATTTCTGTAGAAGATCAATTAGAACATTCCAATCTGGAAGCGTATACTGCCTTTTTACGAAGAAAGACCTATATGCTGGCCAATGTGTTCGAAAAAAAGAAGCTGCTAAGAAATCTTCCTAAAACCCTTAAGATCCCAAGATCGCCTAAAGATATTGCGGAAGAAACGAATTCTGAACTCATGAAAATTGAGGTAGAGAATTGCCGTAAAATGGATAAGCGACTTTTACAGAGCAAGAACTATGAAGTCTTCCTGGCTAAACGTGAAGTAATCCCTAACATTCTGAATGAAATAGGACGCTTACGTGAGATTACTTTCAGGGAGGTAGGTGAAGGAACAAACAATAGTATAGACCTGGATAAGTGCGATGAGTATTATCACCACCTTTTTCTATGGGATAATGAAGCCGAAAAGATCGCCGGAGCCTACAGGATGGGAATGGGTAGTGAGATCTTTGCCAATTATGGCATCAACGGGTTTTACCTGCAGGATCTTTTTAGGTTCGAGCCGGAATTGCATAAAATGATGAGCCAGTCTATTGAAATGGGACGTGCTTTCATTATCAAAGAATATCAACAAAAACCTATGCCCCTGTTCCTGCTATGGAAAGGAATAGTACACTGTACGCTAAGATTCCCGGAACATAATTATTTGATTGGCGGAGTAACAATTAGTGATAAATTCAGCAATTTCTCAAAATCACTGATGATAGAGTTTATGAAATCTAATTATTACGACCCCTATGTTGCACAATATGTAAGACCAAAAAAGGAGTTTAAGGTAAAACTGGAAGATGCAGATAAAGATCTTGTATTTGATGAAAGTGAAGCAGATCTTAATAAATTTGATAAAATAATTGATGAACTGGAGACTGAAAACCTTCGTTTACCGGTGCTCATAAAAAAATATATTAAACAGAATGCCAAAGTGGTTGCCTTTAATGTTGACCCACTTTTTAATGATGCAGTAGACGGATTGATGTATATAAGAATAGCAGATTTACCTGAAAGCACGGTGAAACCCGTAATGGAAGAATTCCAGAAAGAACTGGAGGAAAAGGCTGCTGCGAACGGTAAATAGAATTGATTTGTTAAGATGCTGTTATTCCATTGCTCTTGTTAGGCAAAGTATCTTTTCGTTCTTATCTTGTTTGCACTAAAAATGAATAAAGAATTATGGAGAATATATTAATTGCCGGGGCTACCGGAGATACTGGAAAAAGAGTCATAGAAATATTAAATAACTCTGAGAACTTCAACCCGCTGGCACTTATTAGAAAGGAAGAACAAAGGCAGATGTTTGAAGACATGGAGGTTGAAGCAGTAATGGGAGACCTTGAAGGAGACGTGAGCCACACAATGAAGGGGATAGACAAGGTGATCTTCGCTGCCGGTTCTGGCAGTAAAACCGGACCAGACAAAACCACGGCTATAGATGAGAACGGGGCTAAGAAGCTTATAGATGCCGCAAAGAATGCAAAGGTCAAGAAATTCGTAATGTTAAGCTCGATGGGTGCAGATGATCCTTCTAAAAATGAAGATCTCAGGCATTATCTAGAGGCTAAGAAAGCAGCAGACGAATACCTTATGGAAAGTGGCCTGAATTATACCATCGTAAGACCCGGTGCTCTAACAGATGATCTGGGCCTTGCCAAAATAAAGGTCGCTAAAGGTTCCCTTAATGAACGAGGAGAGATTTCCAGGGACGATGTAGCTTTTATTCTGGTGATGTCGCTAGCAGATCCGCTGGTAAAAAATGTAATTTTTGAAGCTATAGAAGGTCAGGAACCTATAAAATCGGCCCTGATAGATATTAGTGATTTCAGCTAATAAAAAATATTGAAATAGAAAAAGACCTTGCAGGTTTAACAGGAACTGCAAGGTCTTTTTTATTCTATTGGTCCAGAAACGCTTTATCTACTGGTTCCCATAATTCGATCTTGTTCCCTTCGGGATCCATGATCCAACCAAATTTACCGTAATCATAAGTCTCCATCTCACCCACCACCTGCACTCCTTCTTCCTTCAGGTTTTTCAGTAATTCTTCAAGATTTTCAACCCTGAAGTTCATCATGAATTGTTTTGCTGAAGGTTTATAATAATCGGTATCCTCTGCCATAGGACTCCATTGAGTTGAACAGTCGTTTCCTTCCTTATCTTTCCACCAGAAAGTACATCCATATTGATCTGTATCTAAACCCAGATGTTGGTTATACCAGTTCTTTACATTATCAGGGTCTTTCGCTTTAAAAAAGAACCCACCTAAACCTGTCACCCTTTTTTTCATAATTCTCTATTTATTCTCGCCTTCACCAAATTCGGCTATTATCTTATCTGCGATTACTGTAGCCAGCCCTTCATGCGATTCTACGGTCCAACCGGCAACATGAGGACTCAACAAGGTATGAGGCATGAACATTAGTTCCCTGAGAGCTTCGGGAATAGTATCGGCCGCACTAATGGATACATTCTTCTTATTTGAGAAAAGACTTTCAAAGCTAGCCTTTTCGTACTCCAGAACATCCAGACCAGCACCCAGAACTTTGCCCTGCTTAAGAGCCTCTACCAGATCTGCGGTAACCACACTCTTACCTCTGGCAGTATTAATAAACCAGAATGGCTTTTTAAATTTACCTATAAATTCTTTATTAACCATTTGGTGAGTTTCTTCCGTCCATGGGGTATGCAAACTCACAACCTCTGCCTTCTCAAAGAATTCTTCATAATCTACCTGCCTGGCATTTTCATCTCCTATTCCATTCTGTATGTCATAGAAGATCACATCTACCTCAAAACCACGTAATTTTTTCGCAAAGGCTTTCCCCATATTTCCGTAACCTATAAGCCCTACGGTCTTACCATCCAGTTCCACGCCCCGGTTAGCCTCCCGGTGCCATAGACCTTCTCTTACTTCCCTATCGGCCTTATTAAGACGGTTAAAAAGTGATAATAGCATTCCCAGGGCATGCTCTCCCACTGCATTTCTATTTCCTTCTGGTGCAGAGAATAATTTAATGCCCCGCTTGCGGGCATAATCCACGTCTATGCTTTCCAGGCCTGCCCCCACTCGTGCAATGAACTTTAGATTAGGAGCTGCATCAATAAATTCCCGGTCTATTTTATAACGGCTTCTTATAACTATGCCATCATATAAATGCTGATTTTGTAATGTTTCTTCTCTGGATTGGTCATAACCTTCAATATTATGATGACCTGCCTCTTCCAGTTTTTTCATCAATGTAGGATGATTGGTATCGGCATGCAGAATGATCATTGTTTTTTCTTTTTCAGATTAATAATTAAAATATGAATTCCCGCTATATCAAAACGATATAAAAAACGAACCTACAAAGATAAAGAATGAAATCAAGGACCCGAAAAACGGGAGAAAAATCTAAAAACCGAGGATAGTTTTAGCCAGGTAAAAGAAAACAAAGATCCCAAAGATATCATTACTTGTGGTAATAAATGGTCCTGTGGCAATGGCCGGATCTATACCTTGTTTGTGAAGAATGATGGGAACAAAAGTTCCTATAAGTGCCGCTATAATTATGACGCTAACCAGTGCCAGGGCAATTGTTAAACTCACAATTTGCGGCTGACCTACAATTAGCCCGAAGATAATCACAAGAATTCCAAGGACGACTCCATTTATTAGGGTAAGACTTATTTCTTTTATAAGTCGGTTAAAGAGACTGCCGCGCAAATTATCATTTGCAAGGCCCTGAACAATAATCGCGCTGGATTGCACCCCTACATTTCCTGCCATCGCAGCAATTAGCGGGGTAAAAAAGAACAATTCCACGTAATTGGTAAGTGCTTCTTCAAATCCTTTCATGACATAAACAGCACCAAGACCTCCAAATAATCCAAGTATTAGCCAGGGTAAGCGGGCCCGGGTTAATCTCCAGATACTGTCATCTGCCTCAACATCTTCAGAAATACCCGCAGCCATTTGATAATCCTTTTCAGCTTCTTCTTTGATAAAATCTACGATATCATCAATAGTAATACGGCCTACCAGACGGTTCATCTCGTCTACGACAGGAATGGCTTCAAGGTCATATTTCTGCATAATACGAGCTACCTCTTCACCTTCTGTATGAACATTCACATAATCTACGCTTGGAATATAGATGTCGCTGATATTCGCATCACTGGAAGCGGTTAGCAGATCTTTCAGAGAAAGTCTGCCTTTCAGCTTATTCTTGTCATCTACCACATAAATAGAATGCACCCGGGTTACGTTTTCTGCCTGCTTTCGCATTTCAGCCATACAACCGGTCACACTCCAGTTTTCACTTACCTTTACAAGCTCTTTAGCCATCAAACCACCGGCAGAATCCTCATCATAACGCAATAATTCAACAATGTCATCTGCATGTTGCTCATCGGTTATTTCAGAAATTACATCCTGCTGTAGTTCAAGGGAAAGTTCAGAGATGATGTCGGCAGCATCATCGGTATCCATTTCGTTAAGCTCGTCGGCAATTTCTTTAGGAGACAGACTTTCCAGGATACGCTCCCTCCAGTCTTCTTCCAGCTCCATAAGAGCTTCAGCCGTCTGCTCTGAATTTAGAAGCTTTACAATATAAGTAGCTTCTTCAATATCAAGTTCAGTTAGAATTTCGGCAATATCAGCGTGGTGCACTTCTTCAAGGTGCAGCAGCAGTTCCTCATCTTTCCTTTCTTCAATGAGGTACTTGATCTTCTCTATTAATTCATCACTTACCTGAAATTGCATGTGGCTCAATTTTTTGGGTCAGTTCTATAAACTGCTGGAAACTGAGTTGTTCCGGCCGTTGGCCAAATATAGCATCTTCCCTTAAATTATCAGGAAGATTAAGAATTTTTAAACTATTGCGAAGCGTCTTCCTGCGTTGATTAAAAGCTGTTTTAACCACTCTGAAAAACAATTTTTCATCGCAGGGAAGGCTGTAATTTTCTTTCCTTTTCAATCTAAGTACTCCGCTATCTACTTTCGGTGGAGGGTTGAAGACCGATGGAGGAACCGTAAACAGATATTCTGCCTCATAGAATGCCTGTGTAAGCACACTTAAGATCCCATAGGTCTTATTGCCTTCTTTTTCACAGATCCTTTGAGCCACTTCTTTCTGAAACATCCCTGAAAATTCGGGGATCTGGTCTCTTAATTGCAAGACTTTAAAGACGATCTGGGTAGAAATATTGTAGGGGAAATTCCCGATGATGGCAAACTGTTCAGAGCCAAAGATCTGTCCCAGGTCATGCTTCAGGAAATCCTTTTCATGGATCCTACCCCTCAGGTGCAGGTAATTGCTCTCCAGGTATTCTACACTCTCTGTATCTATCTCGATAACATGTACCTCAGATTTCTTCTCCAGAAGGTATTTGGTAAGCACTCCCATTCCCGGCCCTATTTCAAGTACCTTATCATAACCTTCATAACTAAGGGTATCTGCGATTTTGGAAGCAATATTCTCATCGGTGAGGAAATGCTGCCCTAAATGCTTTTTTGCTTTAACGCTATGCTCATCTCTGCCCGTTGGCTTTTGAAATGAAGGTTTATTCTTTTTCATAAAATTTTTATTAATACAAAATGATCAGGTAAAGAGAAGTACTTCGGAAAATTGGTTTTCCGGAAGATTTTCCACGACAATGCAGTGTTAAGATAGACTTTACTGTTCAGAGATCACTTCCAGTTCTGTCCTGAAAGCAACGAATTTACCTTCAAAAGGTTTGGATTTTGAACGCATCTCGTCGGCATCTTCATTATAGTAACTTTCCAGCATTTCCTTACTTTCTGTAGTATATTGTACAGAATAGGTGATCCCTCCCATTGGCTCCTGTACCATTACCCGGGTCATTAAAGCCTTCTGAAATTTTTTGGTATCGAGCATTTCTGGTATATGTTCCTCTTTCATCCATTTTATCCATTTATCATGAATATCTTCCTGAACGTTGATGGTGACGTTATATATGATCATTGCTAAATTTTAAATTACTGGAATTACTCTATGGTATCCCCGCGAAGCATCCGGTATTTTTTACGGGCCTCGACGAAATAAATACTGTCTGCAAAGTTAAAGATAATTTGCTCGTAAAAGCTTTTTGCCTTCTCCGGATCCTGAAGCTGGTTCGCATAAAGCTCGGCCAGAAAGAAGTGTGCATTATCAGCCAAAATATCTTTTCCGAAAGCATTGATTATCGCGAGATAATTAAGTTCGGCTTTCTCGAAATCCTTTTCGGCTTCAAATAATTTAGCCTGCCTCAGCAGGGCTTCATCCTCTATCTTTTCACCTTTATGATTTACTAAAATTGAATCTAAAGCCTGGATCGCCTCAGGGTTTTTTTTCTGAAAAGATAAAAGATCGGCCCTGGCATACTTTTTTAAAGCTGTTTGGGTAGAATCTTCTAGTGAATTATCACTTATCAATAAACTTAGCTCCATAGCATCGTTAGCAATCAACTGGGAAGTGGAAGATTTCAGAATATCCAACTGGGTCTTTGCCCAGGCAAAATCACCTTTAAAGTAACTGGTTTTGGCTACCTTAAACCTGGCATCCTGAGCCATAACGTCATTTTTTACCAGATTCTGAACTTGGGAATAATATATTAATGACTCATTGAATTTCTCCTGAACCACCAGGA
>JAHELO010000003.1:0-8331 GCA_024644145.1 Christiangramia sp. | reverse complement strand
TGCGAGGGCCATTTTGATCCTGGCCATTTCGAAATCAGATTTAACTTCGGCAGTAGTATTTTTAAGCAGCGCTATGGCCTCTTCTTTCCTGTCCATCTCAAAAGCCAGGAAATTTGCATAGTCTACCTTTAGTTTAAAGGTTCCTTCGGCCTGAGGATATTCACCTAAAAGCTTCTTAAATTCATCGTCTATCGCCTGAAGATCTTCGCTATTTGCATTATCCAGTTTTAAATTTATCAGGAAATGCCTGGCCTGCAGATTAAAGATCGGGGATGGTGATTCATCTATTGCATAACCGATGATTTCTTTTGCAGCGTCATAATCGCTGGCTTCCCGGGCTATAATTGCCAGGTTCAGGATTCCCTGTAGATTTTCTTCACCTCTTTTAAAAATTGCTCTTTCCTGCGCGAAGGCTTTTTTAAAATCTTTTTGCTGCACAAATAACCAGCTAAGCATTTCATTATAAAGCAGGCTGGGATTTTCCTGCAATTTCTTCAGCAGCAATTTTCTCAGTATAATATTGGGTTCAGCCTGAGGATCTTCGGTAATATATCTGTTAAATTCCCTGTTCGCCAGACCGTAGAACTTCATATCGTCTTCTATAAGGTCCAGGTAATTACTGAACATAAGCTCTATTTTCCCCTGTTCGCCGTAAATACGGGCAAGTTGAAGGTTAAAATTCCTGTCGGTATTCATCTCCATAGCTCTTTCATAAGCTCTGGCGGCATAATCCAGAAGATTATATTGTTCAAATCCGCGGGCGATAGAATAGGCATAATTGGGTCTGCCCTCTATGGACTGCAGGGCTTCTTCATAAAATTTTTCAGCCTGCTCAGGCTTATTCTGAAGCTCGTAATTATGACCTATCTCGATCAATATTGCAGGATTATTAGATGAACGGGAAAGCCTGTCTATTAGAAGCTTTTCAGCTTCGTTAAAATCTTCAAGTTGTTGATGGGATGAGACGAGACCATTAAAAATTACCGGATTCGCGGGGTTTTGCTTATATAATTTCTCGTAGATCTTCAGGGCTTTTTCGTACTCCCCCTGATCAAAATAGTTTCTGGCCAGTTGTTCACTTTGGGCAAACAGCCCACAACCCGCTATAAACCATATTGCTAGAAATAAAAAACAGCGCATATGTAAATATAAACATTTGCGCTGTTCTGGAATATGTTAAGAGAATTAATCTATTTTATCGAAACCACAGTATGGCACCAGAACCTCCGGGATCTTAATTCCATCTTCGGTTTGGTAATTCTCGAGGATACCCGCAAGTACTCTTGGCAATGCCAGTGCACTCCCGTTAAGAGTATGTGCCAGTTCCTTTTTATTTTCCTTATTCTTAAACCTTAGTTTTAGTCTATTCGCCTGGAAATTTTCAAAATTCGACACTGAGCTTATTTCCAGCCAGCGATCCTGAGCAGTAGAAAACACTTCAAAATCATAGGTTAATGCAGAGGTAAATCCAAGATCGCCACCACATAGACGCAGGATCCTGTATGGTAATTTAAGTTCTTTCAACAGGCCTTTTACATGCTCTACCATGTTATCCAGTGCGGCATATGATTTTTCAGGAGTTTCCAATCTTACGATCTCTACCTTGTCAAACTGATGTAAACGGTTCAACCCGCGTACATGGGCTCCGTAAGACCCGGCCTCCCTACGGAAACATGGGGTGTACCCGGTACAAAGCACGGGAAAGTCCTTCTCATTCATTAAATTATCCCTGAACATATTGGTTACAGGCACCTCTGCAGTTGGGATAAGATATAGATCATCTTCTGTCACATGATACATCTGCCCTTCTTTATCTGGCAACTGTCCTGTGCCAAAACCAGAGGCTTCGTTCACCATCAACGGCAATTGATATTCTGTATATCCGGCTTCTGTTGCTTTGTCCAGGAACCAGGTGATCAATGCACGCTGAAGCCTGGCACCTTTGCCTTTGTAAACCGGAAAACCGGCCCCGGTGATCTTATTACCAAGTTCGAAATCTATGATATCGTATTTTTTAGCAAGTTCCCAGTGTGGCATGGATCCTTCGGCTAAAACAGGGATATCTCCTTCTTTATATATTTCTTCATTATCCTCTTCACTGTTTCCTGCAGGAACAGATTCATGTGGGATATTAGGAATGGTGTAAAGTAACTCCTGCAGTTCTGCGACAGTAGCCGTTAAATTTTCCTGTAGTACTTTAGATTCTTCCTTTAACCTGCCGGTCTTCTCCTTAAGCATATTCGCCTTCTGATGCTCCCCGTTCTTGAATAATAGCCCGATCTCCTTGGACATCTTATTGGAATTTGCAAGGGTATCATCCAGTTTAGCCTGAGTAGACCTTCTGGTCTCGTCCAGAGTCAAAACCTGTTCGAAAATTTCTGAAGCATCAAAATTTCTCTTTTTAAGAGCTTTTATATATGCTTCTTTATGCTCTGCAATCTTTGAAACCTGTAACATGTGGCGGGTTTATTTAATTTGCCGTTTATATTTTCTACAAGCTGCAAATGTAACAAAAGCGTGTAAGAAAATCATTGTTGTAACTATGGTATTCACTAACCTCCCTGCCTAAAAAGACCAAGTCAATCCAAGATTTAAGAATTCTATCTATTTTATCTGGGAATTAGAAGGAAGAATCCAGTCGTGATGTTTAAAATGCTGCCATTTCTCAGCAGCAAGATCAACCTTAGGATCAATGAGCCTTTTATATGGTCCTCCATTCACGCTCACTTTGCCGTCTACATATACCTCTACTTTTTTTCCTTTTTTAGCATAATCTTCTTCAAGACGCTGGGCAAATTGCCAGATGAGATCGGGTTTGGAGGAAATGGCCCGTAGCTGCTTCCTGGAGAGATATTCTTTTTTATCAACTACAATAGTATCGCTGGTTCCCTTTTCTACAACCTTGAAATTTACCTGCCCCGATTTCCCTCTAAGCATCATACGCCAGCTTAGACGATGACCTTCCTCTGTCCACAACACATCATCCTGAAAAAACCAGTGTCTTAATGGCAAACATAGTTGTATTACAAACCAGACGATGAGTGAAGGAATAAGAATATTCCGATATGATGGGATGATAATTTCACCTTTATCATAATGCTCCTTTTTATTCCGGAGAAATATTCTATTGATCTTTTCTGATGGAAAGAAAAATATACAGAAGGCGAGAGACATATAGGGAAATATGCCAATGTGAAAAATAAAGCTATTAAAGAGGTGAAAGAATATGGCCGCAAGAAATATAGGAACCCGTGTCTTTCGCCACAGTAATAAAGGAATGATCAAAAGGTCGAAAAGCAAGCCGAAATAAGCGATCGCATATCGAATCCAGCCTTGCTGTAAAAATTCTCCCACCAGCCAGTAATCTCTTTTAGAACTCATTAAAAGGGCAGGAAAACTGCCATCCAGCCAGTCAGGATATAGTTTAGCCACTGAAGCATAAGTGTAGACAATCCATAACTGAAGAACGATTACCACCCACACCCATCGAGACATGGCTATTTTTTTAATAGACGGACTCATTTTCGCATCCAGCGAGAAGGCACGGTGTGCGGGCAAAAAGGCCATGATAAAGCAAAGAAGCATTAACAGGTAGTAATGGTTATTATAAGAGGATTTCTGCATTAGATACACTGCAGCCCACATAATACCATATATAATTATTGAAAGCCGGTATTTAAACCCTAGCATTACAAAGATCCCAAACAGGCCCATTACCCCATAATACCACAACATTCCGTCACCAGGAAGTGGCTGAAGGAATTCAAAACCAATGAAATTGAAAGTAAAATCTGGCTCAATTAGGGTTCTTCTAATCCAACCGGTAAATATAGCCCCGAAAGCTTCGATGGCTATTAACAGCCCAAAAAGCACACGAAATACTACAAGTGCCGAATTATCTACCTGTTTAAATAACCACCGGTTAAGCATAGTTATCTTTTATATACTGCATGGAAAAAGCACGGTCTTGCTTCATCGCCAGCTTAAGGTCCTCAATAGATCCAAATTTCTTTTCGTCCCTTATCCTTACCAGCAATTCTATTTCCAGTGATTTCCCGTAAAGGTCTTTATCAAGTTCGAAAAAATTAGCCTCAATGGTTTTTGCTTTACCTCCTACTGTGGGGTTGGTACCAATATTCATCATCCCGTAAGTCTTTATGCCATCTATCACGCTCCTCACCACATAGACTCCATTTTTCGGGATGAGCTTATAATCTTCTTCGATCTCCAGGTTTGCTGTTGGAAATCCGAGGTCCTTGCCAATTCCCCGGCCTTTCACGATCTTCCCATATAGGCTGAACGGATGCTCCAGATACAAATTTGCTCGTTCTACGCGTCCTTCCAAAAGGGCATTCCTTATTTTAGTAGAGCTAACAGCCACTTGCTCCACATCCTGCTGACTAATCTCTTCAACATCAAAACCAAATTCCTGCCCAAACTGTTTCAGATCATTGATATCTGCCGTTCTGTTCCGGCCAAATCTGTGATCGTAACCAATTATAATCTTTTTAGCCTTCAGTTTATTTACAAGAATATCACGAACAAATTCAAGAGCGGTCAACCTTGAGAATTGATGTGTGAATGGGTGCACAACCAGGTGGTCTATCCCGGTCTCTTTTAAAAGTCGCTTTCTTTCTTCAATGGTATTAATAAGCTGGATCCCGCTTTCCTGCTGCAGGACCATTCTTGGATGAGGAAAAAAAGTAAGCACCACCGAATCCAGGTTATTTGCATTTGCAGAATTCACCAGGCGTTCAATGATCTTTCGGTGACCTACATGTACCCCATCAAAAGTACCAATAGTAACCACGGTTTGCCTATCACTTATAAATGAGTTTGCTCCTTTGTATTCTTCCAAATCCTGCTATTTGCCGTTAAATGTATTCATTGTATTGGAAACTCCAGCGGTTCCGAAAGATTGTATCAACTCTGCTGAAGTTTTAAGCCTTTCAGGTAATTTTTTTAATTCCTGCTCATCCCATTCACCCAGAACATAATCTACCTGGTTTCCTTTTGAAAACTCATCGCTAATTCCAAATCTTAACCTGTTATATTTAGTAGTATTCAATTGAGCCTGAATATCCTTGAGTCCGTTATGACCTCCATCACTGCCCTTGGTCTTAAGTCTCAAAGTTCCGAAAGGAAGATTAAGATCATCTGTCACCACCAGTAAATTCTCCAGGGAAATCTTCTCTTTTTGCATCCAGTAATTCACTGCCTTTCCGCTTAGGTTCATATAGGTACTGGGCTTTAGCATTACAAAGGTGCGGCCCTTAAATTTAAAGCTTGCTACATCTCCCAGTTTCTGGGTTTCAAAGGTCACTTCTTTTTCCCGGGCAAGTTCTTCCAGGATCTTGAATCCTATATTATGTCTTGTATTTTCATATTTTGGGCCAATATTCCCAAGGCCAACGATCAAAAATTTCTTCATGGGATCTGTTTTCTCCGCGGTCTCTGTTTTTCCTAAAATCCTTCCGAAGAATGAAAGCATTCGATTTCTTTTTTGGTAAAGATAAAATTAATCGGCTACTTTTTAAATGGGAAAAACTAAATGCAATTATAAATTTGATTCAAATAAAAAAGCATCCCGAAACGGAATGCTTTTTAAATATATTTAAAGAAAGATACTAGTTATCTTCTCCTCCTTTTACTGCTGCCACATCATCAGTTTCAGTAGCTGGTACTTCATCTGCTGCAACTTCATCTTCGTCCTCATCATCAAGAGCGACAATGTTACGAGAAGTTCTAACCTGGCAAATAACCGTGTTATCTGGATGCTGAATTACATAGTCATCACTTGCTACACCGGTTACATATAATTTCTGACCAATTTTAAGTTTAGTCACATCTGCAACGATATAATCTGGAAGATCTCCAGGTAAACCTCTTACCTTAAGACGACGAAGGTTGTAACGAAGTACACCACCATTCTTAACTCCTCTTGCAACACCTTCAGTGTGAACAGGAATCTCCATAGTAATTGGTTTATCATCAAATATCTGATAGAAATCGATGTGAAGGATCGCATCTGATACAGGGTGGAATTGAATGTCCTGTAAGATCGCATCGTAAGAACTTCCATCCTTCAATTTGATTTTTACTGTGTGTACATCTGGAGTATACACTAAATCTTTAAATGCGATTTCCTCTGCTGCAAAGTGTAGTGGATCACCTTCTACCCCGTACAATACGCAAGGAACCTGTCCAGCATTACGTAGTGCTTTAGTTGCCTTCTTGCCTACGCTTTCTCTTTTAGATCCGTTGATCGTAATTGATTTCATTTGTATAATTTAAATTGTTATTAGCAAATGTCGTCTGGTCACTTTTGGACTGCCTTCATTTGCGCAAAAATTTGGCTGCAAAAGTAAGTCTTTTTATTTATCTATAAAACCCTGTGGCTTAAAATGTTCTACGGAATCCAGGTTTGATTTGAGATAGTAACTAAAAATAGGTGTTTCTACTTATATGGTTTTTAATGGCAAATCTTTAAAACTATACCGGGAGCATTTTAATTTTCAAGCATGTCACCTCAACTATTTCACAAAACCTTATAAGGGATCAACATCAATTTTCAGTAAATTGAAGGGTAATAGTCACTGAAGAATGGAACAAAACACTACATCCACTCCTGTAAAACGCATCGCTGCCATAGACCTGGGAACGAATTCTTTTCATGCAGTTCTTGTAGACATATATCCGGACGGCAGCTACCGAACTATAGATAAATTAAAAGAAATGGTCATCCTTGCCGAAAAAGGTATGGATAATCACCTCAGCGAACAGGCCATGCAACGTGGGCTTGATGCATTACAAAGGATAAAATTTTTGTGTGACTCTCAGAAGGTGGAAGAAATAATTGCTTTTGCGACCTCAGCAATAAGGGAAGCTAAAAATGGCGGAGATTTTATTCAGCAAATGAAAGATGAGGTTGGAATTAAAGCACGGGCGATCCCCGGTAAAATGGAAGCTGAACTAATTGGATATGCGGTAAGGCATAGCATTGCCCTGGGTGAAGAAATGGTTCTAATGGTGGATATAGGCGGTGGGAGCGTAGAGTTTATCGTAGGAAACAATGAAAAGTTTCTATATCACAACAGCCTGAAACTTGGTGTGGCCAGGATGTCTGCCCAATATGTAAAGAACGATCCCATTTCTAAAAGTGAAATCAAGGATCTACGAAAACATTATAAGAAAACTTTAAAGGAGATCTCAGAGATCATAAAGGAACATCAAATAAAGACAATGATAGGCTCCTCTGGAACCATGGAGAATATTGGAGCCATGATCGCAAAACGAACTTCGCTTACTGCAAATATGACTCTGAATGAACTCGCTTTTCAGGCTTCAGATTTCATGGAATTGTATAAGGAGTTTATAAAGTTAGACCGCAATGAGCGAAAGAAAATCAGTGAATTGGACGAAAAACGAATTGATATCATCAACCCCGGTATGGTCCTGGTAAAATATCTTCTTAAAAAATTCAACATCGAAGAGATCAGGATCTCTGAAGCCGCTTTAAGGGATGGGATGATCCTGAACTACCTCAAAAAAGAGAGGCCACAGCTTGAACTGGTGGCTAATTTTCCCGATCCCCGCAAGCGAAGTATCTATGAACTCCTACGGAAGTGCAACTGGATGGAAGCCCATTCCACCCATGTTGCCCAAATGGCATTGAAGCTCTTTGATGAATTCCAGGAAGAACTGGAACTGGCAGAATCAGATCGTGAATTGCTGGAATATGCTGCTTTAACTCATGATATTGGATATTATATTTCTTACAGGAAGCACCATAAACATGCAATGTACCTCATCAGGCATTCAGATCTAAGGGGATTTACAGAAGATGAGATTAATATTATCGCTAATGTAGCGAGGTATCACCGAAGGTCAACACCTAAAAAAAGACATGAGTTCTATTCTAGTCTTGATAAAAATTTACGAATTAGGGTGAAAAAACTTTCGGGCATCCTGAGAGTTGCAGATGGACTGGACCGCAGTCACTACCAGAATGTTCAAAAACTCGAGATCGATAACCGGGAAGATAAAGTGAACTTCTATTTAACCACTATTGGGGACCCGGAATTAGAGATCTGGGGTGCAGAAAGAAAATCAGATCTCCTTGAGAAGGTAACCGGGAAAAAACTTGAATTTTATGCGGTTAATTTAAATGACCCTGAAAAAACAAGCCTTTCTCCAGGTGAGAAAGGCCATGTTAAATCTATTTAATTGAGGTGTATGAAGCTTCGCCAATAATACAAGAATTACACATTCAGCAAAAGCTAAATTATTAGCCATCTCGAACGCAGGGAAACGCTCTCAGAGACTGCTAAT
>JAHELO010000231.1:2746-3875 GCA_024644145.1 Christiangramia sp. | reverse complement strand
CCCGGGTAGAGCGCATTTTTTTGGCGCCTTTCGACACTTTTTGCACTTCCTGCTGAAGTTCTTCTTCAAGAAGATTGAATAATGGCTGGTCCAGGTCTATAATTACCGGAAACAAGGTTTTCAAAATTTCATCCCAGTCTTTATAACAAGTCAGGATATCATCTGGAGTCACGATTTTGCGCTGACTCCCTTCATCTTCGGGTACAAAGGATTCCGTAAGGTTCAGGTAGCCATAATCATCTGTAAGCTCCTCACCTTTCTGAATATCCCTTATCGCCACTTCAAAATTATATGCCGTGGATAGACAATTCGAATTAAAACTGTGATTGATATATTTTGCCACATCCCAGCATAGAATAAATTCACCTTTATTATTCCTGAAACTGTATTTATCCAGAAGATCCCTGGTGAGTGGCTTTAATTTCCCGGGTATGTCTGGTGGAAATACGCCATCCAGTTCATCCTGAACCCAGGTAATGGTTCCTTTAGGGATCAACTTAGTAGCGACTACACCAAAGCCTTTTTGTTCACTTATCCACTTTAATTTAGTATCGGGATGCATCATAATTATAAGATTAACCCAACTAAATTAGATAAAATTTATATCGAAAGGATAAAAATATTAAGGTGTCATTAAAAAATTTAAAATTCTGATAATGAACCCTCTATGACATCATATACTTTCCGAAGTTCTACCTCAGAGATCACATAAGGCGGAACTATATAAATAGTATTACCCAGCGGCCTGAGGAATACCCCCTTATCCATAAAATATTTAAAAATCCTGTTCCTGAGATCACCGTATCGGTCAGTTTCTACCCCTAGTTCAAAAGCCATGATCACTCCCTTACTTCGGATATTTTTCACTTTAGGATGATCTTTTAATTTTTTGATGAATTCCACGTTAGAACGGATGATCCATTCAATTTTCTCCTGAATTTCAGAAGATGTAAGCAATTCTACCGCCGCAAGTGCCGCGGTACAGGCCAGTGGATTAGCTGTATAGGTATGGCCATGAAAAAGACCTTTTGCAATCTCATCAGAATAAAAGGCATCATAGACCTTTTGAGAGCAGGTGGTTAAACCCATGGGCAGCAACCCGGCTGTAAGTGCTTTGGACAGACAGATA
>JAHELO010000231.1:1702-2736 GCA_024644145.1 Christiangramia sp. | reverse complement strand
ATAACATCCGGCTTTTCAGAAATATAATCTGAAGCGAAATATGGCCCTGTTTTTCCGAATCCTGTCATCACCTCATCTGCAACGAGAATTATATCGTTCTGCCGGCATAGTTTCAGGACCACATTAAGCCCATCTGCATCATGGAATTTCATTGCAGCTGCCCCCTGTACCAAAGGTTCATAAATAAACCCGGCTATATTATGTGTTGCGATATGCTTTTGCAGGCTAGCGATAACTTCAGAATTATTTTCACCTGTAGGTACCGGAATCCTTTCTACCCTTATAAAATGGTCTTCAAATGCCCCATTATATACAGACAAGCCGGAAACTGACATGGCACCAAAAGTATCACCATGAAAACCATCCTCGAAAGCGAGCATCACCTTACGGTCGTTGCCCAGATTATGATGGTATTGCAAAGCCATTTTGATACCGATCTCGGTGGCGGTAGAGCCATTATCGTTAAAAAATAGTTTTTGCTGGCCTTCAGGCAGGATATTTATAAGGGCTTCAGATAACTTCACTGCCGGTTCGTGAGTAAAACCACTAAACACCACCTGATCGAGATTCTTCATCTGTTCGGCCACCTTATTTGTAATATAGCTATTACAATGCCCATATACAGCGGTATACCAGGAAGAGATAGCATCTATATATTGATTTCCTTTATCATCTGTAAGCACACAACCCTTGGCCCGGGAAATCGGAAGCATTTCAGGAGCGATCTTGTGCTGAGTTAAAGGATGCCAGAGGTGTTTTTTGTCCCTCTCAGCTAAACTTTCAGATTTCATTTCTATATCTCGCATAACTTTTCCCTGAATTTTTCAGCATACTCTTTTATCACCATCTCATCAAAATAGGGCTCTTCGCTAATCCTGCCAACTATCTTTACCTTACCAAATTTTTCAATTGCTGCTTCGGTCGTAGGATGTTCCTCCCCGCTGAAGATAATACCGATCTTTTCTATTCCCCGGTTCTTCAAAGCCTCGATGCTTAAAAGGGTATGGTTAATACTACCCAGGTAATGTCTAGAC
>JAHELO010000231.1:0-1692 GCA_024644145.1 Christiangramia sp. | reverse complement strand
AATGGTTTGGTGGTCATTGAGAGGTACAAGCAATCCGCCAGCACCTTCTACCACAAGATCTACGGTAGTTTCAGGAGTTTTAATATTTTCAAGCTGAATTTTCACTCCATCAATATCTGCCGCAGCATGAGGACTCATGGGTGTTTTTAAAGCATAACTGTTTTTATGAAAACCAGTTACCTTATTACGTACCAGCTTTCTAACCTTATGCGTATCTGAATTATCCAGCTCTCCTGCCTGTACCGGCTTCCAATAATCAGCTTCCAGAGCTTCGGTGACAATTGCAGCAGCTATGGTTTTACCTACTTCAGTTCCTATCCCGGTAATGAAAAATCTATTCATAACACAAAACTAAATAACTCCCCGGGGAATTTCAGAATCTAAATGCCCCATTTCTTATTCGATTAAATTTCTACTTCGTCAAGAAGGTTCTTCAGGAAAGATAACACTTCACTAATTTCCTTCTCATTATTATACGAATGTAAGCAAAATCGCAGGCGTTCTTTCCCCTGCGGCACGGTGGGTGACAGAATAGGTTTAACCGCAAAACCTTGCTCTAAAAGTTCCTGTGCAATCTTTTTTACTTTACCATTGCCAGGTACTACACAACTATGAATTGCAGAATGACTGGGTATAAAGATTTTCTGAAGGCCATTCCTGCAGATTTCGTTCTTAAAGCATTGGATATTTTCTTGTAGAATTTCAAAATGCTTCCCATCTTCTTTCAATTCCTTATAAGCCGCGATAATTGTAGCCACAGCGTGGGGAGAGAGGGCCGTGGTATAGATAAAACTTCTAGAAAAGTTCACCATGTATTCCTTTAACTCCTCGCTTCCCAGGATGGCAGCACCATGACAACCAAGTGCTTTTCCAAAGGTAATTATCCTGGCAAATACAGAAGCTTCTAGATTAAGGTCCTGAACCAGACCATAACCCTTTGCTCCCAGTACACCGGTAGCATGCGCCTCATCTATAACAACTTTAGCCTGGTGTTTTTTGGCAATTTTCATCATTTCTCCCAGATCTGGCTGATCTCCATCCATGGAGAAAACAGATTCTGTTACTATATAGATTTCTGCTTCGCTTTCACTGGCAGAAATACGGTTAAGTTTAGCTTCAAGTTCTATAAGGTCGTTATGACGGAATTTAAAACTCTTAGCATTGCTCAGTTTAATACCATCGCGAATCGAGGCATGGGAATATTCATCATAAAATATAATATCTCCTTTCTGCGGGACGCATGAAAAGAAACCAATATTTGCATCATAGCCCGAGTTAAATACTAAAGCCGACGGAGCATTATGAAGTTGTGCCAAATTTTTTTCGAGTCTATTGAATAACTGATGGTTCCCAGATAACAATCTGGAGCCGGTAGATCCGTTGAGCATTACAGAATCTTCCAGAAGTTTATTAGCGAAGCTGGCAATTTTAACCGACCGGGAAAACCCGAGATAATCATTTGAAAAGAAATCTACCCCCTCTGGAAATGGTAATAATTTCCTAAAAGAATCATCGTCATTTCGGCTTAACAGTCTTTTTTTTAATTTTAGGGGTAATTTATTCATGGATACAAAAATAATCAATCATCTGTATAAAAAATGGATTGGACATTATTCGCCTTAAGAGTAGGACTGGCTACAATTGCAGGATTAATTATTGGTCTTGAAAGGGAAATTCAAGGAAAAGAAGCCG
>JAHELO010000230.1 GCA_024644145.1 Christiangramia sp. | reverse complement strand
TTTGCATAGGCTAGGTGTTAAAATTCAAAATTAGTATTTGGTTAAAACTCATTAAAAGTTGCACAAATATTAAAATAATTTTTAATATGCGAGCCGAATTTAAGAAACATCTTAACATTTTAATCCATGGGTCTTAAATTCCCTGTATTCCAGCTTCTTGGGTAGTCTAATTTATAAAAATATTTTTTATGCTAATAAAACTTAAGTGTTCTCTCTTCATAATCGGTCTTTTTTTTCTGAATACTTCTGCTCAAATGGATCTGAAGGAAGGGGAAGAGCTTCTTAAATCCGGAAAAATTGAAGATGCAAAAAAGATTTTTATCGAAATGGGAAAAGATCCTATAGCGATGGAATATTTAGGAGATATCGCCAGTTTCTATAAAAACTGGGACGAAGCTATTGGTTATTATAAAGAGCTTATAGAGTTAGATCCTGAAAAAGCCATGTATAATTTTAAACTTGGAGGAGCATTAGGGATGAAGGCCTATTACGGCAGTAAATTTCAGGCTGCTTTATTACTGGGAGATGTAAAGAAATACCTAAAAAAGGCGGCAGACCTAGACCCCTCGCATACAGAGGCCCGTCGTGCATTGGTGGAACTATATATGCAAATTCCGGAATTTATAGGGGGCAGTAAAACAATTGCGGAGAGTTACGCCTCAGACCTGGATCGCTTGAATGAGGTAGATGCGCTGTTAGCAGATGCATATATTTTTAAAATACAGGAATATAAAGTTCTTGCGAAAAATAAGTATGAGGAGGCCATTAGAACAGCTATGAGGAAACCTCAATTGATTACAAGAAATTATTTGAATTATGAACTGGGTGAGGCTTCAGCTCTTTATGAGATTCAACTTGATGCGGGAGAAAAATTTCTGAGAAAATATATTGAAAATCATGGATATCAGGACTTGAAATCTCCGGCCTGGGCATATTACCGTCTTGCCCAAATAGAAAGAATTAAAAATAATAAGCAGCCTGCCATGGTGCTTATTCAAAAATCACTGGCTATTGATCCAGACTTTGATAAGGCGATCATCGAAAAACAAAAGATCCAAAGACTTTAGGGTAATTGAACCTAGGGTCAAACCCCTATATTTGCACAAAATTTATTTATGAGAATTCATTTTATTGCTATTGGAGGAAGTGCTATGCATAGTCTCGCCATAGCACTCACCCATAAGAATTATAAAATATCTGGAAGCGATGATGCGATATTCGAACCGTCCAGGTCACGGTTGAAAGAACACGGAATCCTTCCTGAAGAAACAGGGTGGTTTGAAGAAAAAATAACATCAGAACTTGATGCAGTAATACTGGGGATGCATGCAAAAGCAGATAATCCTGAATTGAAAAAGGCTAAGGAGCTTGGTTTGAAAATATATTCTTATCCTGAATTCCTTTTTGAACAATCAAAAAACAAAACCAGGGTAGTGATTGGTGGTTCACATGGAAAAACCACAATTACCTCGATGATCCTCCATGTTATGAATTATCATGACAGAGAGATCGATTATATGGTTGGGGCAGCATTGTCGGGAATTAATAATCCGGTGCACTTAACCGAGGAAAATGATTTTATTGTAATAGAAGGCGATGAGTATCTTTCTTCCCCTATAGACCGGCGCCCTAAATTCCATCTATATCAGCCTAATATTGCTCTGTTAAGTGGTATTGCCTGGGATCATATTAATGTATTTCCTACCTATGAAAATTATGTAGAACAATTCAGGATATTCATAGATTCTATTGTAAATGGAGGAATTCTGGTTTATAATGAAGAGGATTTGGAGGTAAAGCGGTTGGCTGAAGAAACACCGAATCCAATTAGAAAACATTCCTATCGAACTCCCGAATATCATACAGATGGTGATCAAACCATATTAGATGTGCCAGAAGGAGAGATGCCTCTGGAGATATTTGGAAAACATAACCTTAATAATCTTTCAGGTGCTAAATGGGTCTGCCAGCATATGGGAATTGATGAGGATGATTTTTATGAAGCTATTTCAACATTCAAAGGTGCTTCTAAAAGACTTGAAAAAATTGCAGAAAATGGATCAACTGTTATTTTTAAAGATTTTGCACATAGCCCGTCAAAGGTAAAGGCGACCACTGCGGCTGTAAAAGAACAATATGCAAATAAGAAACTTATTGCCTGCCTGGAACTCCATACCTATAGTAGCCTGAATTCAGAATTTCTTAATGAATATAATAAGAGCCTTGAAAGTGCTGATGTTGCTTTGGTATTTTATTCTCCGGAGGCAGTTGCGAATAAACGGCTGGAAGAAGTTTCAGTAGCGCAAATTCAAAACGCCTTTCAAAAAGAGAATTTAAAAGTTTATGTAAATGCGCAGGATTTTAAAAATCAACTAAGTGAGCTTGAGCTTAAAGATTCAGTTCTACTAATGATGAGTAGTGGAAATTATGGTGGACTTGATCTGGAAGAATTGAAGTCTTTGATCTAACCTTCTGTAATTAAAATATTTAAAGCTTGTGTCATTTCATTTTTTATCTTTAGCCGAGGATGAGTAATGAAAGAATAAACCTTAGTATTAAAAATTGGGCAGAAGATGACCGTCCACGTGAAAAATTGCTGCAGAAAGGTAAGCAAAGCTTAAGTGACTCAGAGCTGATCGCTATATTGTTGGGGTCAGGTAGCAGAAATGAAACCGCGGTTGAGTTATCTAAAAAAATTCTGGCTTCAACAGGTAATAACTTAAATGAACTCGGAAAACTTTCCATAGGACAACTGTGTAAATTCAAGGGTATTGGTTCTGCAAAAGCAGTGGCGATCACGGCAGCACTCGAACTGGGGAGAAGAAGAAGACTGGAAGAGGCTTTAGAGCAAAAAAAGATCAATTCCAGCCATTCTGTATTTGAAATTATGCAGCCACTTATTGGTGACCTTGGTCATGAAGAATTTTGGATTATCTATTTAAATAATAGCAATAAGGTAATTGAGAAATTTCAAATAAGTAAAGGCGGTATAACCGGAACCTTAGTGGATGTAAGGATTACTTTAAAGAAGGCGCTGGAAGTTGGAGCGGTCGCCTTGATTCTGGTGCATAACCATCCTTCCGGAAATTTAAAAGCCAGTGAAGCCGACAAGCAGCTAACCAATAAGCTTAAAACTGCTGCGGAAAGTCTGGATATCAAAATACTTGATCATATTATTGTAACTGAAAAATCATACCTTAGCTTTGCCGATGAAGGTTTGCTTTAAGACAGGTTTTAATGTTATTGATCTATACTCAAAAAGTCACCCCAAGAATAACATATATTTTCAAGCATATTTGTACTCATGTCCTTGGGATTCCAATTAAATTTACTTCTAAAATTGAAGAGTTTATTGCTCATGATGGGGCTAAATTGTCTTATGGAAGACAGGCGCTGGGAAATGAATTTTTTATACAGAAAGTAGATCTTTTAATGGAGCAGGGCTTCTCTGAACTTGAAATTAAAGTCCAGCCCTGGGACGATACAATATGTTTCTTTGCTGTTCCCGAGGCAAGTGATCTTCCCTTCGATATGTTTGCAGCGTCCTTCTATTTACTTAGCCGGTACGAAGAGTATTTGCCACACGTTAAGGATGAAGAGGGCAGGTTTCCGGCTTCTGAAAGCCTGGCTTATCAGGAAACTTTTTTACACAAACCGGTAGTGGATATTTGGGCGCTGAAATTCAGGGCAATATTGTTGGAGCGTTTTCCCGATCTTGAACTTTTAGAAAGAAAATACAGGGTGGGTACTATAATTGCTTCAGAGAATACCTTTATATTTAAGAATAAAGGTTTTCTGCGCAGTTTTATTGGGATGTTATCAGATCTATTTCATCTGAACCTTGGAAAAGTTGCCGACAGGTTGCAGGTATGGAGTAGG
>JAHELO010000229.1 GCA_024644145.1 Christiangramia sp. | reverse complement strand
ATCCTTTAATCCCTGTTCCCCTATTTCTACGATATATATAAGAACATCGGCATCTTCAAAAGCAGATTTTACAAAATCCATCATAGACGCCTGTAATTCGTAAGCTGGCTTAATGATTCCAGGAGTATCACTGAGGATCACCTGAAAATCCTCGCCGTTCACTATTCCCAGGATACGGTGACGGGTGGTTTGAGCCTTAGAGGTGATTATAGAAAGTTTTTCACCTACAAAAGCGTTCATCAAGGTTGATTTTCCCACGTTGGGATTACCAATAATATTTACAAATCCGGCTTTATGTGCCATAACAATAATTTTTGCAAAGGTATTTCTTTTGATTTCTGCTACCTAATGTTTATCAGTTTTCTATCGACAGGCCTCAAGCCTGATAAAACATAGCGTTCACTTCATTTTTACCCTTATAATTTAATAATATAATTAACTGAGAATCAAATTTTAGCAAATTTTTAAATCTAAAAAACATTAAGATTGCACTTCTGTTTTTAATGACTATTTTTGCCGCTTCTTAAAATTAAGCTGCAAAAGCCTCATTATGAAAAAAGTTCTGAACTTATTCGACTTCAAGCAACAGGTTAACTATAAAACAGAAGTACTTGCGGGATTAACCGTGGCGATGACCATGATCCCGGAGTCCCTTTCTTTCGCAATACTAGCCGGATTCCCACCATTAATGGGATTGTATGCTTCTTTTATTATGGGTCTGGTTACAGCTATATTTGGCGGACGACCCGGAATGATTTCCGGAGGAGCCGGAGCAACGGTAATTGTATTAATTGCCTTAATGAAATCTAATGGGTTAGAATATGTACTCGCTGCGGTAGCCTTAGCTGGTGTAATTCAGATTCTAATTGGAGTCTTTAAGCTTGGGAAATTTATACGTTTAGTCCCTCATCCTGTAATGTTTGGATTTGTGAACGGGCTGGCGATAATTATTTTCATGTCTCAGCTAGATCAGTTTAAAACCGTGGTAAACGGTGACATAGTCTGGCTAACAGGTACTTCATTATACATTATGGCAGGCCTGGTAGCATTGACTATAGCAATAGTGGTATTACTACCGAAGCTTACCAAGGCAGTTCCTTCATCTTTAGTAGCAATTATCGTAGTATTCATACTGGTGTACTTTCTTGGCATAGATACTAAAACAGTGGAAGATATTGCATCTGTTAGCGGTGGGTTCCCTCCGTTTCATATCCCAAATATTCCATTAACCTGGGAGACCTTAGAAATTATTGCTCCATATTCTATGATCATGGCAGCCGTTGGATTAACTGAAGGATTACTTACGCTGAATCTGGTAGATGAAATTACACAAACCAAAGGAAGTGGTAATAGAGAATGTGTTGCACAAGGAGGTGCGAATGTCCTGAACGGCTTCTTCTTTGGAATGGGAGGATGCCCTATGATTGCTCAAACCCTTGTAAACTTATCTGCAGGTTCAAGAGCTCGCTTATCTGGTATTGTTGCTGCTTTTACAATTCTTGCCATAGTATTGTTTGGTGCGCCAATAATAGAACAAGTACCCATGGCTGCGCTTGTAGGGGTAATGATCATGGTAGCAATTGGAACATTTGAATGGGCCAGTTTAAAGATCTTCAATAAAGTACCCAAAAAGGATATTTTTCTTGTGATTATTGTTGCTTTAATAACGGTTCTGCTCCACAATTTAGCATTAGCAGTTCTGGTTGGGGTTATATTATCTGCATTGTTCTTTGCCTGGGAAAGCGCGAAAAGAATTAGAGCAAGAAAACATATTGATGAGAATGGTGTAAAGCACTATGAAATATACGGGCCTTTATTCTTTGCTTCTACTACGAATTTTGCAGAAAAATTTGATGTAATAAACGATCCGGAAGAGATAATAATAGATTTTAAAGATAGTCGTGTTGCCGACATGTCTGCCATAGAAGCTCTAAATGCGGTTACTCAGCGTTATAATAAGGTTGGCAAAAAAGTGCACTTAAGACATTTAAGCGATGACTGCAGAAGATTACTGAAGAATGCTGATGCCCTTATTGAGGTCAATATCCTGGAAGACCCAACTTACAAGGTTGTAACAGATAAAAATTAAGATTTAAAAACCCCTTTATTAAGGGGTTTTATTTTTTTAGTTCGATTCTGTTTTAGAAAATCCCGAAAGAGATTCATCTACTCTCACCTGCCTGAAAACTTACGGAAAAAA
The DNA here is from genome assembly GCA_024644145.1 of Christiangramia sp. GTDB lineage: Bacteria > Bacteroidota > Bacteroidia > Flavobacteriales > Flavobacteriaceae > Christiangramia. The sequence continues at coordinate 1,682 of JAHELO010000229.1, read as the reverse complement.
CGCCCATTTAATTTTAAACATTACTTAAAATGTACAACGGGCACATATAATATTCCTAACTTTCAGAAGCCAAAAAAATCCATATCCTATGAATGTATTAAGTGAAGATGAGTTTGAAAATGTTCTATCTATTCAAAATAAATGTACACGGTTAAATTTGAATGAGAATGTTTACGGAACCTTCGCAGAAATTGGTGCAGGACAGGAAACAGTACGGCATTTTTTCAGGGCGGGTAACCCCAAGGGCACCATTGCTAAAACCCTGAGTGCCTACGATAAAGATTTTAGTGATGCTATTTATGGCCTGGACCCTCAAAACCGGTATGTGACGGTGGAGCGTCTAAAACGCATGATAGATTATGAAGCTGAGCTTATTGAACAACGCCTGTCCCGCAAGAAATATCCAAACAAACTGTTTTTTAGTTACGCTAATACAGTAGCGACCATAGACTGGGCAAAAAAATATAAGGGTCATGGCTGGCTGGGTATAAAATTTCAGAAGAAACCTGAACAGGATTATAGTGAGATCATTCTCCACGTACAATTCCATGAGAACAATGCTTCTCAGCAACAGTTAAGCCTTGGGATTATGGGAGTAAATCTTATCTACGCCGCATTTTATCAAAGCGATGATCCCAAAATACTAATCGAGAAATTATATGATCATCTAAGCAAGGACAAGATAGAGATAGATTCTATCAATTTTAGAGGCCCTGTATTCAAAGACGTAGATAACAGGCTAATGAGTCTGCAACTTGTAAAGGAAGGAATAACTGAAGCAGTGATGTTCTCTCCAGACGGGAATAATATCTTGCCAGCAAATGTACTTTATAAGAAGAATATACTTACTCTGAGAGGAAGCTTTAGACCGGTGACCAATCTCAATCTTAATATGTATATGAGTAGCCGGAAATTATTTCTGGAACAGGAAGAGGTAGATCCAAACAAAACGGTAATCATTTTTGAAATGACCCTTAATAATCTTAAGGCCGAAGGTAATGACGAGATCAATGAAAAAGATTTTCTGGACAGAGCAGATCTCCTATGCGCATCTGGCCAGACGGTAATGATCTCCAATTTTCAGGAATATTATAAGGTGGTAGAATATTTCGCACAACACACCAAGAAAGAACTTGGCCTGGTGATGGGCGTAGATAACCTGATTGACATCTTCAACGAAAAATATTATCGTCACCTTAGCGGTGGTATTCTGGAAGCCTTTGGGAAATTATTCTTTAAAAGTCTGAAAGTATATCTGTACCCGGTGAAAGATGAAAAAACTGGAGAACTTATTACCAGTAAAAATCTTAAGGTACACCCCCGCGTCAAGGAATTATATAAATTCTTTGTAGACAACGGCAAGGTTATAGACATCGAAGATTATGATGAGGAATCTCTGGAGATACATCCACGAAAGGTTTATGAAATGATTATTAACGGAGATAAAGAATGGGAAAATATGGTTCCGGGATTAACAGCAAGAATGATCAAGGAGAAAAATCTTTTTATTAAAGCAAAGACATCCCAGAATTGATATCTGTCAGGTAGAGAATTCCTTTTTCAGGCCGCGATCGTACATCACAATGCTGCCGGCTACAGATACATTCAAACTTAAAGTAGATTTAAATTTTACCAGATAGTGTGCTTTTTCTATGGCTGCATTAGAAAGACCATGATCCTCT
>JAHELO010000228.1:1871-3888 GCA_024644145.1 Christiangramia sp. | reverse complement strand
GGCTTCCCATATAATGGTTACTGGTATATAGCTACTTCAGTTTTTCTTAGCTTATCAGTATGTTTCATGACCTACCACCTGTTAAGACGAAGTTTAAGAACAGCTTCCGTATTTGTCGCACCGCTTATGGTATGGTTGGTAATTTGCGCATTACTTTCTGTATATCTTAAGGGTGCTTCCTATTTTATTATACCGGTCTACTTTGGCTTATTACAATTATTTGTAATGGTAAGGCAGGAAAGACCCAACGGGATCTTAATGGTGCTGCTTTCCAGTCCGGCAATTTTCATTCTATTGCCATTTATCTGGGGGCTGCCTGTTGCGTTAGGTTTAAAAATGCTTTTTGCTACGGCAATACTAATAACCTTATTATTTATTCTTTTCCTTCCGTTATTCGGATATTTCCGAAGGCTTAAATCCTTTGCCGTACTCTGTTTTTTAACCTTCAATATCCTTATTTTCGTAGCGCATTTTTATTCAGATTTTGACACCGAAAGGCCTAAACCAAACAGTCTTGTCTATTTAAAAGATCTGGACAATAAAACCGCCAATTGGTATTCTTATGACAGGATGATCGATGCCTGGACAGAAGAATATTTTGGAGCTGAAGCGGAAGCAGGTTCTACTACAGAATCCAACTTCAGCAGTAAATATGGTAGTGGCTTTACCTATAAGACAGATGCACCTCTAATAAGAGTGAAAGAACCGGGTATCGTCTGGGAAAATAAAGGGGAAGATAGCCTGAAACACCAGCGCTATACCCTTAAGATCGCTCCTAACCGAAATATTAACCGGCTGGAGATCTTTGAAACCAAAGATGTAGATTTTAAAAGTTTTAAGGTAAACGGGCTGGAAGCTGATGATGTATATTTAGGGGAAAATGCATTTCACACCTTCACCAGAAGATGGAAGGAACGCTTATTAACTTATTATGCATCTAACCGGGATACACTAAGGATAGAGTTTAGCATTGAGAAAGGTGAAAATCCTGAATTTGTACTATATGAATCTTCTTATGATCTTATAGGAAATGAAGCATTGAAAGTTAAGGAGCGTCCCGAGGGTATGATCCCACGGCCTTTTGTCTTAAATGATGCGGTTATCTTGAAAAAAACAATTAGAATTAATAACTAGAATGAAGATATCTATATTGGGATGCGGATGGCTTGGCCTGGAATTAGGAAAGAGACTTCGCCAGGAAAATCACGAAGTTAAAGGTTCGGTTACGAGATCAGAAAGAATGGCAGAACTCAGGTCTGCAGGTATTGTTCCTTACTCCATCAAATTATTTGAAAAAGGAATACAGGGAGATATCAGGTCTTTCCTTTCTGGCGCCAATATCCTCATAATAGATATCCCGCCGGGTTTGAGAAAGAATCCAGAGGCCAATTTTGTAAAAAAGATCAGGAACCTTATTCCTTATATAGAGAAATCCCATTTGCAAAAGGTGATCTTCACCAGTTCTACCTCAGTCTATCAAGATTCTGAGAATATCCCGGTATATGATGAGAATTCTGAAACTGATAACACTAACAATATTGCGGTACAATTAAGAAACGTGGAATTACTGTTTTTAAATAATGAGAACTTCAATGCCTCAATTCTTAGGTTTGGAGGACTAATTGGCCCAGTTAGACATCCTGTCAAATTCCTTTCAGGAAGAACCGGTTTAAAGAATCCTAAGGCGCCGGTAAACCTGGTACATCAGGAAGATTGTATAAGAGCGGTTTGCAAATTAATGGAGCTCAAAGAAGATAATTCGGTTTGGAATGTGGTGTACCCCGAAAATCCGGAAAAAGAACAATATTATTCCCAGGTAGCCAGGACCAAGAACGTTCCTCTGCCAAAATTCGATCATACGCAGCCCTCTGTGGGAAAAAAGATCAGTTCAGCTAAATTGATAGACCAGTTAAAATTCGGTGCCGCCATTGTGCTCCGGCGGGTATTGGTGAACGACGTGTAAAATGCGCATCATTTTGACCGAGGGCGGATGGTATGTTAACATGCTCGGTCTGTC
>JAHELO010000228.1:0-1858 GCA_024644145.1 Christiangramia sp. | reverse complement strand
TGGAAATTTAGGTCTATAGATCTACTCCTTCTGTTCGCCGTATTTATCGTATTCAGGATATAGAAAATTATTATAAGGGAAACGGGTAATATGGATTTCCCTCACGGCCTCATAGACCTTTCTACGGAAATGCTCCATATTCTCCTTATTTAATGCCGAGATGAACAATACATTATCACCCATGCGATTCATCCAGGTTTTTTTCCACTCTTTTAGAGTATAATGTGCTGAAGTTTTCTCGGTTATAAGATCGTCTTCATCTATAGTTTCCGGCTCATAGGCATCGATCTTATTAAAAACCATGATCGTAGGTTTTCCTAAAGTCTTGATCTCGGTAAGGATCTGGTTCACAGAATCTATATGCTCCTCAAAATTAGGATGCGAAATATCCACCACGTGCAACAACAAATCTGCCTCTCTAACTTCATCCAAGGTAGATTTAAAAGACTCGACCAGCTGGGTAGGTAATTTTCTAATAAAACCTACCGTGTCACTTAATAAGAAAGGCAAATTACGAATCACCACCTTTCTCACGGTAGTGTCTAAGGTGGCAAACAATTTATTTTCGGCAAAAACCTCACTCTTACTAATCACGTTCATAAGAGTAGATTTACCCACGTTAGTGTAACCTACTAACGCGACTCGTACCAGCTGCCCGCGGTTGCCGCGCTGGACTTCCATTTGCCGGTCTATGGTTTCCAGCTTTTTCTTAAGCAGGGAGATCTTGTCCCGCACAATCCTACGGTCGGTCTCGATCTCAGTTTCACCGGGACCACGCATCCCAATACCACCACGCTGTCTTTCCAGGTGAGTCCACATCCCTGCTAGACGTGGCAGCAGGTATTCATATTGTGCCAGTTCTACCTGAGTTCTGGCATAACTCGTTTTTGCCCTTTGAGCAAAAATATCAAGGATAAGACCGGTCCTGTCCAGGATCTTACATTTAAGTATCTTTTCAATATTCTTCTGCTGGGCTGGCGATAATTCATCATCAAAAATAACTGCACCAATATCATTTTCATCGGCAAATTCCTTTACATCGTTCATTTTCCCTGAACCAATAAAGGTTTTAGGATCTGGACGATCCATACGCTGGGAAAATCTTTTTATCACTTCTCCTCCGGCAGTATAGGTTAGAAATTCCAGTTCGTCCAGGTATTCCTCCAGTTTTTCCTGGTCCTGATCTTTGGTAACTATTCCAATTAAAACAGTTCTTTCGTAAGATAAATCGGTCTTTTCTATCATAATTGCAAAGGTAATCAATCGTTTGCTATCAGTTCAAAACTGAAAATACTTCAACAAAATTTTAACTGAAAAAGGCCCGCATAAATTGCAGGCCTTTATAATTCGTAAGTTGGTTTTAACTAGAAACCATAATTTATACCCAGGCCGAACACTTCTCTAATTTGAAAAGCGGCTACTGCGTTATCATCATATATCGCCTGAAATACAAAATTAGCCGATAAATACTCATTAATACCCATGTTAAGGTTCAACAGATAATCTATATCAACATTTCCGGGTTTATCCAGGTAATTTGAATACAAGCCAAGGGAATGCTCCATATTAACATTCTCAACGATCTCGTAACTCAAAAATGCGCTTAAAGACGCTCCAAGTTCAAATCTCATTGACTTGCCCTCATCCACTCCAAAATACTGCCCATCCTCATATCCGGCACCGCTGGTAAAAACCTTATCTACAAATATGAATCTGGCAGTTGCCGGGGCCAGGTTCACCACAAAATTATCGCTCTTCTTATACATGATACCTGGCCCTGTTTGTAAATAGGCAGGCGACAGGAAATTAGTAATTTCGGTTCTGGTAGTTTCCCCTGTAACTGGATCTTTCCCAAAGG
>JAHELO010000227.1 GCA_024644145.1 Christiangramia sp. | reverse complement strand
CCGGTAACCATCATTGTCCATATCGAATAATAACGCGCCCCAACTCCAATCACTTCTGGCTACTCCACTGTAATGGGCGATCTCAGAAAATGTTCCGTCACCATTATTCAGCTGAAGAGTGTTTTGCATGTATTGATTATAGAAATCCCGGTTTTTCTTGAGCTGGAAAAGATCATAGCGTTCATAATCCCCGGTTTCTTTTAACCTCTGGTCTTCCTCGGGTAGCATATCTGTCACGAAAATCTCGGGATTGCCGTCATTGTTTAGATCAGCCATATCTGCACCCATGGATGAAAGGCTCAGGTGCTGCATATAATCTTTGACCATTTCCTTAAATGTGCCATCCCCCTGATTAATATACAGGTAGTCTCTTTCATAAAAATCGTTAGATACATAAATGTCTGGCAGAAAATCAGCATTAATGTCTCCAATGGTTACGCCCAGGCCAAAACCTATAAGACTGCCATATATTCCCGCTTCTTCGCTTACATCTGTAAACAGCCCGTTATCGTTACGCATTAATTTATCTCCTCCCCCCTTGAGAACCTCCGGAATATTCCAGTCTTCACTTCTTAATTCCCGTTTATTCACATAGCCAAGGCTGCTAACCGGAATAAAGCTATTGTTGAGTATATATACATCAAGATCTCCATCAAGATCATAATCGAAGAATGCTGCATGGGTACCAAAACCGCTGTCGTCCAGATTGTATTCTGAAGCTTTTTCAGTGAAGGTAAGATCACCGTTATTAATAAATAATTCATTTTTCTTATCATCCCCTGCCACATTGCCTGCATTACATACATAGATGTCCAGGTAGCCATCGGCATTTATATCTACCATGGTAACCCCGGTGGACCATGATCTGCTGCCTCCTACCCCGGCAGTTGTTGTAATGTCTTTGAATTTAAAATCACCCTGATTCAGGAAGAGCTTATTTTTAAGTTTATTAGCTGTGAAATAGATATCCGGTAAACCATCATTATTCAGATCGCCTATTCCTACTCCTCCTCCATTATAAAAGTTCCTGTAATTAAAAATATTAAAGTCTTTTTCATTCTCTACTCTATTAATGAAATCTATACCGGTAGAATCTGCAGGCATTTCTGTAAACAGGAATTTTCTAGAAGCTTCACCTGAAGATCGTTCTTTATCTCTTGAGCATGATGAACATAGGATAATACAGGATATTATTAATAGTCTTTTAATCATTGAAATTGGGGTATTTCTCGAACTTTATTTTATCATTATTAATCCCAAAAATGAGATAACGTTCATTTAAGATTTTGATCTTATTAATCGATTTAACTGGTCCGTTTATGTAAAACTTCTGTGGTAGTTTTTCAAATCCTGAATCGCCTTTATTCATTAATATTAATCCTCTTCCAGCGTCGAGCCTGCCTAACTGAGTATTCACATGATAATTATTGCCTCCCAGGACAAGATCCATTAAACCATCTTCATTAAGATCTGTTACCAGGATAGCATGAACGGAGGAAAACTGTACCTCTAGCGGCAATTTTTTCCTTTTAAATTCCAGATTCCCTATATTTTCAAAATAAGAAGTCTCCAGCATTACTACTTTCTTCTTTGTAGCTCTTGCGATCTTCTCCTTTGAAAAATAATCATTAAAATCGGCTTTTGCGAAATCTGTATATGACAGAAACGATTTATTTAACTCCGGAATCTGCTTGGTTAATTCATCTTTTGTAGCAAGTGGCGTTTCCCGTCCCTGATAGAAATAGGTAATTACCGGGTCTATTTTCCCGTTATCGTCAAAATCATTTAAATATAATTGCAAAGGTTTCTCAGTGGAGGCTTTCAGCCGACTGTTATTTCCCCAGTTACCTGCAATTAAATCATAATCACCATCATCGTCAAAATCGGCAATCTCGAGAGTATTCCACCAACCTTCAGTATTCGGAATTTCCTTCTTTTTAAACGTTCCGGTGCCAGAATTCAAAAATATTGTAAGTGGCATATAATGTCCTGCAACCGCAATATCTGGTAAATCATCTTTATTTATATCGACAATCCTGGCATCATATACCATCCCTACATTCTTAAGGCTTTCATTATAAGCTGGATCCTGGATAAAACTTCCTTTACCATCGTTCAGTAAAACTAATGCATCCCCTGCAGCGCCGTAACTACTATAATCTGAATTACTTCCTATAAAAAGGTCTTGAAAACCATCATTATTAAAATCGGCTGCTCTTACCACAGATGCATTAATATTGAATTTCTCCAGGGTATCGGTTTTTTTCAATGTTCCATTCTTATTAAGGTAGAGCACAGGCTGATTTTTAGAACGATTATTGGGATCGCTGCCTCCGAATACCTTGACCAGATCCAGATCTTCATCATTATCGAAATCAAAAAATACCTGGTCTATAGGTTCCTTTGAATCTGAAGTGAATTCCTGCTGTTCACTTTCACTAAATTTTCCCTGGTTATTCTGGTACCAAAGGGTCCCGTGGTTAAACTGATCTCCCGAGATGAAAATATCATCTCTGCCATCTTTATTAAAATCTAATACTGCTATCGAAGGTCCAAGATTAGATTGAGAATACGGGATCAATGGTTCATATACAAAATCTTTAAAGGAGTATTCTCTGTGCAAACTGGAGATGGGCGAAGCCGGGTCGTTAACTGTAAAACTCTCTGCAACAGACTTTACTTCAGCATTATTATAATTTAAGGTAAGGGTTTGATTTACAGGTATATTCTTAACCATTTGTTTGTGCCCGCCTGGCCAGATTATTTCTAATGAATCGATCCTTTTGAGATCTTTAAGCCCAAAATGTAGAACTGGTGGCACCGCTGAAAGATATCCCCGGGTTGGAAAGTTTTCCATGATTTGAATCCCGTTTACAGTAAATAGATTGAGCCTGGCTCCCACCCCGAATTTATTATGGTCTGAACCCTTGAATTTAACTTTTAAAAAATTGGATCCTTCAAGGTCTACACTTAGATTTTCATAGATAAATGCTTTCTCATTCACATTATTCGTGACCAGGTCAAGGTCGCCATCATTATCCAGATCTACATAAACTGCACCATTGCTGAACGAGCTTATGTCTTCTGCCCATTCGCTATTCTTCTTTTGAAAAGTATAGTCGCCAGTATTTTTATAAAAGTAGTTTGTGGTCTTTTTCACTGGGATCTCTTCGATGATCTTCAAATCCTGATCTGTGATTCCCTGGTTAAGTCTTTTTTGAATTTTACTATTCGCGATAAAACTAATATAGTCCATATCGTTGGTTGCTCCCAGGATCCCGTTGGTAATGAAAATATCCTTTAGGCCATCATTATCCAGATCTGCAAACAACGGTGCCCAGCTCCACTCGGTGGCAGCGATACCGGCAACATGCGCGATCTCACTGAAATGGTTATTCCCCAGGTTAAGTTGCAAAGCATTCTGCATATACTGGTTAGCATAGCCTTTATTTAAATAATTATGATAGATCTGGTAAGAATAATCTGTTCCTGAAGCCTTATAGGTGGTAAGATCTTCAGGCAGCATATCCAGACTTAAAATATCCTGAAAACCATCATTATTAAAATCGGCTATATCTACACCCATAGAAAAATGGGAAGTATGACCTATCCCGCTATCTTCTGAAGAAATAAGATCTTTATAGGTTGAATTATGTTGATTTATATACAGATAATCATTTTCAAAAAAATCGTTACCAACGTAGATATCTGGATACCCGTCGTTGTTAACATCGCCGAGGCCCAGTCCCAGCCCGTAGCCTATTTTACCACTAAATATGCCGCTGGTGGCGGTTACATCTTTAAATCTGCCACTATCATTTCTATACAGGCGATCTCCGGAAATACTGTCGGTTACCCCACGGTTAGCTCCAATACCATAATTAGCATTGGGATGCACAGAATGATTCATAAGAAACATATCCAG
>JAHELO010000226.1 GCA_024644145.1 Christiangramia sp. | reverse complement strand
ATTATCGTCCTTATCAGATACATCTATATTCCCTTTTACTACAGACACTCCTACCAGGTTACCATTAGAATCGAAGATCTTCTCATCTTCAAATTTCTTTTTAAACCACTCCTTAGTGATCTCGGCACCTAAACCGGGAGTTTCACCAAGGTGATCAAAGGTTGCACCCTTGATAGTATTCACATCATCTTTAAGAGAAATATATCCGAAGATCGCATTCCAAAGACCATTACCTCTTAGAGGTACGATATAGTATTTAGAACCGTCAACTTCTGCCACATAAAGTGGGAATACCTGCTCTGGCACCGGTTTTTTCAATTCCTTAGCCAGGTCCACTTTAAAAGCATCAACATTCTCGTCTACAGTACCGTCTTCTCTCAAAGCGATCTCTTCTACGATATATTGATCATATAGTTCCTTAGCTCCTTCTCTGTCTGTAGCGATTCCTACAGTAGAAAGGATGTTCTGCATTTTCTCCTTACGCACATTCTCCTGCTGAGTTGGCTGTAGGGAAGTTGCAGCAAAAGCAAGTACCGCGGCAACTACTACCACCATAATTACGGCGAACATAAAAGTATAGCCGTTGCTATTTGTTTTATTTACTGATTTCTCTTCCATAACTAAACTGCTGTTTCTACGTGAGGATTAGCGTTCTTAAGTCTTTTCTTTCTTCTGTTGATATTCGCCTGAATAACATAGTGATCTATGGTAGGAGCAAATACGTTCATCAATAGAATTCCAAGCATTACCCCTTCAGGATATGCCGGGTTGAATACACGTATCATCACAGAAAGGAAACCTATAAGGAAACCGTAGATCCATTTTCCTTTCATAGTTTGTGCAGCCGAAACCGGATCTGTCGCCATAAAGACAATACCAAAGGCCAGCCCACCTACTATTAAATGAAGATACCAGGGGAAATTGGTTAATGCGTTACCCTCTAATCCTAAAGAAGGAAGCGCATTGAAAATAAGTCCCATTATGGCAGCTCCAATAAATGCGCTCACAATAATTCTCCAGCTTCCTACTTTGGTTAATACCAGAAGTAAGGCTCCGGCAAGAATGCATAAAACTGAAGTCTCTGCGATAGATCCCGGAATCACTCCATAGAACATATCCATAGCAGAATATGATACTTCAGATCCTGAAGCAAGTGAACCTAAGATAGTCTCACCAGAAACTGCATCAACTTCGCCAGCATTACTTACCCATACTGTATTACCAGACATGTAAGTAGGATAAGCGAAGAATGCAAATGCCCTGGCTGTAAGTGCAGGGTTCAGGATGTTCATACCTGTTCCACCAAATGCTTCTTTCCCGATAAGCACCGCGAAAACCACAGATAATGCCACCATCCATAATGGAATGTCAATTGGCATGATCATAGGAATAAGCAGCCCGGTAACAAGGTAACCTTCATTCACCTCGTGACCTCTGTAGATAGCGAAAGCAAATTCAATTCCAAGTCCCACTGCATAAGAAACAGCGATCATCGGGATGATCTTCAAGGCTCCATGACCCAGAGCATCCCAGAAGGTAAATGCTTCTCCTAGCTGAGAATAATATTGATAACCTCCATTCCACATTCCGAAGATAAGCGCCGGAACAAGAGCAAGAACCACTGTAATCATGGTTCTTTTAAGGTCTACCGCATCACGAATGTGAGCTCCTTTTTTAGTTGTATGATTGGGAGTAAAAAGGAAAGTATCCAGGGCGTTGATCGCCGGTGCGTACTTTTCTAATTTATTACCTTTATTAAAAGGCTCCCTGATTTTATCTAATCGTTGTCTAATCCATTCCATAGTTCTTCAGCTTTTTAACCTACTTCGGTGATCATTAAATCCAGACCTAATCTAATTACTTCCTGAATTTCGATTTTGGAAGTATTTACATATTCCACTAATGCGAAATCTTCAGGAGCAACCTCGTAGATTCCAAGATTCTCCATTTTCTCAATATCACCGGCCATACAGGCTTTAATAAGCTGCATAGGGTAAATATCCATTGGGAATACTTCTTCCATTTCTCCGGTTACCACTAGAGCACGCTCCTCACCATTAAGATTGGTGGTTGGCGTATACTTTCTCTTCGGAAATAACCATGACAAGGAAGTCTTGGAATTAGAGTGGATATTATTATAGGTAAAAGGCAACCAACCAAAAATACGGTAGTTATTCCCTTCAGGAATCAAGGTCACTTCATTTTCAAAGAAGCCCAGGTATTGATTATTGGAAAGCTGAGTCCCCGTCAATACATCACCAGAAATGATACGTATGCTATCTGGCACCTGACCAATAAGATCGGCTACATTTCCACCAATTATTCCCTTATAGTATTTTCTGTCTTTAGCCTCACTACCTGTTACGGCTACTGTACGTTCTGCACGCAATTGCCCGGTTAAGAACACGTTACCAATAGTAGCAACATCTTCCACACCTACCGTCCAGATTCTCTCTCCCCTGTTTAAAGGATCGATCTTATGAATTTGAACTCCAACATTTCCGGCCGGGTGGACCCCATTCACGTGATGCAATTCAACCCCCTGGATATTCTTTAAATACTGGGCTGAACTATCATCTACAGAAACATGTACTTTTCCCGGGGTCAGTTTTCTAAGAGCATTGATCCCTTCCTGAAAAGCATCTACTTTATCCTTAATTATAAAGCCTTTATCGGCTGCAAGTGGAGCAGTAGTAACCGCAGAAATAAAGATAGCTTTTGGGGTATCTTTAGGATCGGCAACCACATCATAAGGCCGCTGATATATAAAAGCACCACAACCGCTTTCGAGAATTTTTTCCCTAACATCTTTAGCATCGGCTTTAGATGCATCCATCTTACCAAAATCGCGGTAAGCATCTTCAGCATCTGCCTCAATAATGATTTCAAGGATCTTCCTTTTATCTCCTCTTTTAATTTCTTTTAGCACACCGCTTACAGGTGTAGTAAAGCGAATTTGTTCTGTATATTTTGAATAGAATATCTCATCACCGGCAAGAAGTTTAGCTCCTTCTTTAACAACCATTTTAGGTACTACAGTGTGAAAATCTGGCGGTTTGATCGCGTAAGTTTTGGATCTGGGAGCCTTTACAAGCTCTTTTTCCGCCTCCCCTTCTAATCGCAGAGTTAATCCTCTTTTAATTCGAATGTCTTTTGACATAGGATGGAGTGTATGTTAAATTTTTAGTTTAAAGTCGTGCAAATTTATGAATTTTCACTCCATATATCCCAAGAATTATTAGAATTTTACTTGACCGACTGTTAAAATAAATTCAGGAAAAAAGCGTAATTCTTTTAACTTTGTCTAATATCATTTTATGAAAGCCTTTCTATTTTTTATATTTTTTAGTGCAATCACATTTACATGTATATGTCAGGTTGCAGTAGAAACCGCTCCCCCACCCTTTATCAGAACTGTGATTTTTCAGGGTGAAAATCCAGAGAATAAAGGCAACCCTGTGATACGGCTGGGCTCTGGTCTGGATTTAAGCTTTGATGATATAATAGGAGACGAAGCCGATTATTACTATACAATAGAACATTATAACTTCGACTGGTCCCCTAGCCAGCTTAGCAAAAATGAATATCTGGATGGATTTGACAATGTAAGGATTACCAATTATACCAATGCCCTTAACACTCTTCAGCCTTACACCCATTACCAGTTAACAATTCCCAACAACAATGTAAAACGCCTTAAAGTCTCTGGGAATTATCTTTTAAAGGTTTATAATTCTAACCGTGAACTAGTTTTCTCCAGAAAGTTCATGGTTTATGAGCCTATTGCACAGGTAAGCGCCGAAATAAAAAGATCCAGGGACCTCAACTATATCGATGAGAAACAGATCGTAAATTTTACTGTTAATTCGCCAGACCTATTATTAAAGAACCCTGATGAAAATGTAAAGGTTTCCCTTATCCAGAATTA
>JAHELO010000225.1 GCA_024644145.1 Christiangramia sp. | reverse complement strand
AAAAAGTATAAGCTATAAAGCGGCCCAAAAAAGAATAAAAGACATAAAGGGATTTTACATTCATCTTATCATCTACCTTTTTATAAATCTCGCAATTTTTATAGCAAGCACAAGAGATATAGGTTTTATTGAAGGCCTTACGAGACTTTCCAGCTATACCACAATATTTTTCTGGGGGATTGGACTTTTCGCACATTGGGCCAGTGTCTTTGGACCCGATTTTATCTTCGGAAAAAAGTGGGAGGAGAAAAAGATAAAAGAGCTTATGAAAAAGGATCAAAAGCAGATCTGGAAATAAATCAGGTAACAATACTTAAGTGTGATAAAGGTTATAATTATTGAAGACGAAAAGCCTGCTGCAAGAAGATTACAGCGCATGCTTTCTAAACTGGATATTGAGACTCAAACAATGCTTCACTCGGTTGCTGAAGCCGTAGAATGGTTTAAAAATAATGAACATCCAGACCTGATTTTCCTGGATATACAGTTAAGCGACGGGATATCATTTGAAATATTTGAACATGTAGAGACCGATAGCGCGATAATTTTTACGACAGCATATGACGAATATGCCCTGAAAGCCTTTAAGTTAAACAGTGTAGATTATCTTTTAAAACCTATAGATGAAGAGGAGTTGCAGGCAGCTGTTCTAAAATTTAAGAATACGCATCAATCCTCCGGGAATATCAATGTTAGTCAATTAAAGTCCTTGTTAACCGGATCCGGTAATGTAAAATCCTATAAATCCAGGTTTACCGCTCAGGTAGGCCAGCATCTTAAACTGGTGGATGTTAAAGAGATCGCCTGTTTCTTTTCTGAAAATAAGGCTACTTATTTGCATTGCTTTTCTGGTAGAAACTATCCCGTTGATATTGCTCTGGAGCAGCTGGAAGGCGAACTCGATCCGCTTAAATTTTACCGTATTAATAGGAAATGCATCATAAACATAGACGCCATTCAGGATATCGTTTCCTTTACGAATTCAAGGCTAGAGGTTAAAATTGAAAAATTTGATGAATTTCAGTTAATAGTTAGCAGGGAACGCGTTAAGGATTTTAAAGCCTGGTTAAATAATTAAGTTTTCTAAATGGTAGTAAAACCATTATTCTATTTCCTACGTATATATGGTAGAACTCTAAGGTTTATTTGACTAATCTCTCTATCGAGAAATTAGAAAATTGAGTTTTCGATTTTATTGGTTGGTTAGGCATTTAGGGTATCCAAATTTTCCGGATGATCTCTAAATCTCTAAAAATGACAAACCCCATAAATTTATATGGGGTTTGTTTATTAATAATATTTAAATATTATCTAAGGTGCAGCCACGGCGCCCAGTACATACAACTGGTCCATGGTTGGAGTTTCACTACCTCCTTCAGGTTCCAGGGTAATACCAAAAGCCTGAGATTCATTTGCATTTTCCAGGGCAAAGATTTTATTCTCATCCATAGAGAATTCTGCCAGCAAACCAATACTGGTTGGAGTAAGTGGTTCTAATTTTAAAGACCATACCTGGTACACTTTCCCTCTTGGAGGTTCGGGAAGGTCTCTGGCATCTACATAAGCCTTGTTCTCAGCCTTGTTCCAGTAGACCGCCGCATATGCTCCCGGAGCAACGCTTTGTCCCTGTAATGGCACCTTAGATACATTCTTGTCTCTTAACACAGCCAGAAGCTCTTCGGTTTTCCTGGCATCGTCCCGGGCATCGGCTATTTGCTGTTCCATTTTTGCAGCCCTGGCTCTTTCAGCATTCAGTTGTTCGCGTAGATCATTCTTGTCTTCAAATACGAAAAACAAGCCTATTAATAAAGTAATGGTCGCTGCCCAACCAATATAGGAAACCCAATCTGTTTCTTTCTTTCTCTCAATACTAATAACGGTATCGTGAGATTTAGTGCCTAATTTGCCCTTTATGCTAGACAGCAGGGCTTCCGCATCGTATGACGGTGCAGCTGCTGCTGATAGTTTTAGAAGGGCATGTTCGATTTCTTCCACTTCTTTTCGCACTTCGGGGTGTTCCTTTAATACCCGGCTAACTTCCCGACTTTGTGCATCGGTAAGTGCGCCATAAACATAAAGTTCCAGTATTCCCGATGATATGTATTCTTTTATATCCATTTCTTACTCTGCTAACATTCCTCTTAACTTGCTTATACAAGCCCGGTTCCGGGTTTTTACAGTACCTATAGGCATATCCAGCTCCTCGGCTGTTTCCTTCTGAGTATATCCCTTGAAGAACAGCAGGTCTATAAGTTTCTTACACACAGGTTTCAGAATATCTATATATTTTGAAATTCCAATGGCATCGGCCTTCGCTGAAAAGTTTGAACTGCTCTCCAGAATATTTACGAAATTATCTGCTGAAAGGTTTTTTTTGGAATTTTTATGCCGCTTGGAACGTATCTGGTCTATTGAAGCATTCCGGGCAATATTCAGGATCCAGGTAAAAAATCTACCCTTGTCTGAATTATAGGAGGATGCATTATCCCATATCTTTAAGAAAACATCCTGAAGAATCTCTTCTGCGATTTTTTCATCGTTCACAATGCTATTGATGATACCGTATACACTTTCTGAATAAAGTTCATAGATCCTTTCAAAAGCTCTTTGATTACCTTTCTGTAATTCTAGGATTAGTCCGTCCTGCTGCATAAAAGTTATTTAAGGAATTAAATATAGGCCTAATAGGGAATTAAAAAAAGCGGCCCTTAAGCCGCTTCTGTTAAATATTTTAAAAGGTTTACTTTTTTATTACCCCACACCCCACACGTGTTCCGGCTGCACCAGAAGGTTGAGATGTATAGTCATCTACGCCATCATGAACAATAACAGCTTTTCCAAGAATATCCTTATTTGAGTCACCACAACCTATACACCACTCATTGGTGCTCATATTTACGGTGCCATTTCCATTGGCATCAACCTCAAAATTACCTATATCACCCTTATGAAAACCGTCTGAACTTCCCCATTTACCATGTTGAGCACCGGTAGGGTTCCAGTGTCCTCCGGCTGAAGAACCATCTGCCGCAGAACAATCTCCTTTTTCGTGCAGGTGGATCGCATGTTTACCTTCGGCCAGGCCAGAAATGATTGCGGTCATGGAAACTTCCCCGTTTTCTTCGGTGAAGACCACGTTTCCACTTAGTTTAGAATTGCTAACTGGCTGAAGCGATACTTTTACCTTTTTGACTTCTTCTTTTTCAGTCTCTTTTTCAGTCATTTCTGTTTCTGGCTGGTCATCCAGTTCCTTTTCTTTTTTCTCGTCTTTACAACCGGTGAAAATTAATCCAGCACAAAGAACAAGAGATAAACTAATTCGTTTCATAGTATTTCGATTGGTTTAAATATGAATTATTAATTCTAAATTAAGCCTATTCACAGGTTACACCAAAGATTTAAGGATAGCTTAACAATGTTATAAACAAGCTGTTCCAGGCTATTATTTTTTTAATGTGGTGGAGATTTTTGCCTGCGCCGATAAGGTTTTGTGAACCGGGCATTTATCTGCGATCTGCATTAACCTATCTATCTTCTTTTCATCAAGTTCGCCTTTAAGGGAGATCTCACGCTCAAAACTGTCAATTTTAGCCTTATTATCCTCGCAGTTCTCGCAGTCATCTGCATGCTTCTTGGAATAGCTCACATGAGTTTCTACATTTTCTATTTTCCAGCCTTTCCTACGGGCATACATTTGTATGGTCATTGAGGTACAGGCGGCAAGACCGCTGGAAACGAATTCATAGGGGTTAGGTCCCAGATCGTTACCACCAAAATCAACCGGTTCATCTGCCAGCAGGTGATGGCGGCCTGCAATGATTTGTGTGGTATATCCCTCAGCACCTAAATTAGCCATGACTTCATGATCTGTTTCCAGATGAGGAGATTTGGAGTCTTTGATATATTTCGTCGCCCAGGCTGCGATCACACTCCCGGCGTATTC
>JAHELO010000002.1 GCA_024644145.1 Christiangramia sp. | reverse complement strand
TGTTAATAGCGTACAGTTAGAGAAAGGTCTAATAATTACTGTCAATTTCATAGAACCATACCACCCTAGTATAGTCCTAATTAAAGACTTGATCGGCATAATTTAGCTTAGCAAACTGGAGTTTTCTATTTTATAAATCAGATGTATTAAAAGTCACTTATGACCCTGAATCGTAAGCAAATTTAAAATAGTTGTATGTGGATAACCCGGTACAATTCCCCAGTCTTGTTGTGCGAAAATATAAAGGTGTGAGATCAAATTCGATGAGGTATTACACTTCCGCCGGAATAGGCCATAGTAACCAGCTCATAATTTGTTATTCAGTAGCTTTCACAGTACAGATCTCAATTACCTTTATATCTAAAAAATTGTTATTTTCCTTTCTTTTTAGCCATGATCAATAAACGCCTGCTTATTAAGAACCTGCTCGCCCATAATGACGAGAATAGCTTTTATGACAAAAAGCGGCAGCTGAATATTGGAGAAAAGGAAGGAAAGGCTAAATTTCTCAAGCATATTTGTGCTTTGTCTAATAGTAATCCCGAGAACAATTCCTATATCGTAATTGGAGTGGAAGATGAGGACAGCAGAATTGTAGGGATAGATTTTTTTGATGACAGTAAGATACAAAACCTGGTGAATGCCTACCTCAGCAATCCGCCTGTCATCTCATATGAAAACATCCCTTTTCCCCACCTGCCGGGAAATCTGGTTGTAGGCCTGGTAACTATTAGACCTAATTTTGGTAAAATATGCTCTTTTAGAAAAAACATCTGGAAATATTACGGGGGTTCTGTATTTCTACGCGATGGCAGCATTAGTATGCCTAAGGTATTTGATATAGAATTAAAAGATGTGAACTCCCATATTGTGTCTTCTATAGAAAATCATTCTCATAATAATATTGAATATACCCTGGACGGTGTTTTTGATTTCATGCAAAAAAGGAGAGATTATAACCCATCATATAAAGTATTTAAAGAATATTTTGTGGTATGCTGGGCTGGGAAAGAAAAAAGGATAAAGGAAGAAACCTATTTTTCCCGGGTAGATATAGAACTCATAAACGAGCAGGTGAAATTGTTTTATTCAGATCTTGATGAAGTAAGCATAGTTCAGGACAATGACCAGTTTAAGATCATAGAGTATGTTCACCTGGGATTCCATGACCAGTTTCAATATTATCCATTAGAAGAGGTAGTGATCAGGTTCAGGGATAATGGCACCTATGATATAGACAGTAAGTTATTATTCATTCCTCCACAATTCGACAAAAAGACACTTTACCATATTTATAACACCAACCAGGCTTTAATAAGAAAATTAGAAAAGGGTTACGACCTCAGCGCAGTAGAGAAAAAGGATATTAAAAATCTGCCATCCACTTATTTATTATGTTATTTAAATAATTTTACCGAAGCTTTAACCAAACTGGAAGAAGCCAGACCTTATCTTAAGGCCTACAGCGCAGAAGTATACCTGTCGTTTAAAGAAAGTATGAGAATTTTAAGGAAGGTGAAATATAATTGATATGTCTAGAAAACTAGTCTTTGGAGATCTGCATGGTGGCCTTAAAGCCCTGCTTCAATTATTTAAGAAGATTGACCTTTCTCCCAGTGACGAATTAATATTCCTGGGAGATTATGTAGATGGGTGGAGTGATTCTGCAAACACGGTTACTTACTTAATAGAACTTGCCAAGCAGAATTCCTGTGTTTTTATTCGCGGAAATCATGATGATCTGGTACATAAATGGCTTGAAAGCGGCGAAATGAATTCTAAATGGCTTGAACATGGCGGGCAAAGCAGTTTAAATGCCTATCGCAATTTTACCGAAGAAGACAAGCAAATTCACAGGCAATTCTTTAGTGAAATGGTGAATTATTATAAAGATCCTGATGATCGCCTATTTGTTCACGCAGGATTCACCAATTTACACGGTCCTGAATATGAATATCACGAAACCGGCTTTTACTGGGACCGAACCTTATGGGAAATGGCCCTCGCGATGGAGGACGGATTAAAACCTGATGATTTCAGGTATCCACAGCGTTTAAAACATTTTAATGAAATATATATAGGCCACACTCCCGTGACCCGAATTGGCGAAAGTGCACCGGTTAAAAAAGCAAATATCTGGAATGTAGATACGGGTGCTGCTTTTAAAGGACCAATTTCTGCAGTAGATATAGAATCTAAAAAGATATATCAGAGTGATCCCGTACATACCTTTTACCCTGATGAACAGGGAAGAAATTAGGCTTTTTTTATTACGCGCTCTAAAAGACTATTCCTATATTTGGTGTTCATTCTATATCAATATTTTAAACAGAATTTAAAAAATCTGGAAGCTGTTTATAAATTGCGGTAAGCTCTAAGCTTAAAAATAGAATGAGCTCCAGTCTAAATAATTATTAGAATTAAGAAATAAAAAATGGCCTTAGACAACATACGTTTAGAAGTAATGGAAACGGTTGAAAAATCTGTTCAGGGTTTTATAGACCAATACCTTATCCCTGTTGACGAGATCTGGCAACCTACAGATCTATTACCTAACCTGCAGGATGAATCTGGTTTTGAAGAAGTACACCAAATTAGAGAAGAAGCCAAGGAACTTGGTTATGATTTCTGGGTTGTGCTGGTAGCAGATATGGTAACCGAGGAAGCTCTGCCTACTTACGAGTCCTGGCTTATGGACATGGAAGGAGTTGAACAGCATGGTGCAGGCCGTGGCCAGCAAAATAGCTGGGCTAAATGGGTACGCCACTGGACCGGTGAGGAAAACCGTCATGGAGACACCCTGAATAAATACCTATATCTCTCAGGACGAGTAGATATGAAAGAGATCGAAAAGACCACTCAGCACCTTATAAATGATGGTTTTGATATTGGTACGGGAAGAGATCCTTACAGAAACTTTGTATATACAAGCTTCCAGGAACTTGCGACTAATATTTCACACAAACGTGTGGGACAATTAGCCAAGAAGAAAGGAAATAAAATGCTTGGTAAGATGTGTAATATTATTGCCGGAGATGAGATGAGACATTATATGGCTTACAGGGAATTTGTTAAGACCATATTTGAACACGATCCAAGTGAAATGATGCTCGCATTCCAGGACATGATGAAAAAGAAGATCGTTATGCCGGCACAATTCATTAGAGAATCGGGACAGGGTATAGCCGAAGCATTCGAAAATTTCTCCAATGCCGCTCAGCGATTGGGAGTATATACCACTCATGATTACATCGATATACTTAAAAAACTTAATGATTACTGGGAAATAGATAAAATGAGGTCTCTTACTGATGATGCAGAAAAAGCGCGTGATTATTTAATGGCGCTTCCAGACAGAATGACCAGAATTGCAGAAAGGATTGCAATCCCACAGGACCCTCATAAATTTAAATGGGTTGAGCCCAACGGAATGATTTAATGAAATATTCCTTATATTAATTCTTAATATTAAACCCTGCCATATATTAGCAGGGTTTTTTAGTGAAACCAAGAAATAACTAATAATATAATAACCTTCTATGAAAAAAATTTTATGTGCCCTGATCTTTATCTCTGCTTTTAATATGGGTTATTCTCAGAATGCCGATAAACAAAATGAAATCAAACTGAATATCGCCAATACAATTGCAATTGCATCAGTAGAATTTGGATATGAAAGATTCTTAGATTATCATCAGTCCATAGAAGGAACCATCCTTCTCAATGACCGTATAAATTATCATTCAGAAGGCGGTTCCAGAGAGTTTGAGACTAAAAGTTTTAAGCTGGGTTACAATTACTATTTTGGCGATGATTACGCTGCCTCTGGACTTTACATTAATCCCTTCTTCAAATATCGCTCAGGGGAGTTTACAGAAGGGGATGCCAGCCTTTCTAACAGAACCATAACCAATATGAATTCTCTAATTATAGGAATAGGCAGTGGTTATAAATGGAATTTCAACGACACTTTTGTGCTGGGGCCGTTTATAAATGTTGGAAGAAATTTCAGTGATGAAGTAAAAGACAGGTTTTCTGCAATAGAATTCAATGCAGGCTTTAATATTGGATACAGGTTTTAATTTTAGGATTAATAATAAAAAACCGCTCAGTTAATGAGCGGTTTTTTTATCTATAAACTCTAATCCCTATGTAGTTCTGGTCCTGTTTTCTTTCCATACTTTATATGTAGCCAGATCTTTCTCCATAAGATTCAGGCAGAAAGCTACCACTGCAGCATCGTCCAGATACCCAAGTACAGGAATAAAGTCGGGAATAAGATCTATTGGGGATAGTACATATAGCAAAGCGGCCCCGGCTGCGGCTACAATATTAAAAGGTATCTCCCGGTATTCACCACTAGCGTAATCCCTAACTAAAGAAAAAAGCAGAATAGCATCATCCATATATCTTTTCAGCTTTCCTTTGCTTTCAAATTTATTCAGGATCTTCTCTTCCTTATTAATCACCTTCTCTACGTCCTCCTTTTCAAAAGCATCGGTTCTTTTAGCAAGTTCTTCTTGCGCCTGTTCTCTGGAAATTTCGCTCATCATTATAATATTTGATCTTGGCCGAAAATAAAGATTATTAGAACTGAAGGCAAATTGAACCCCTGTTTTTAAGTTCGTTTTAACTTTGAGTAAAACTTTTATTTCCTGAAGATCAGAAAATAAAAAGCCCCGCAAATTGCGAGGCCATCTATCACACTTAAAAACCTAAACTACAGGTCAAATTTGATCCCTTGTGCCAGGGGTAATTCTGTAGTATAATTTATCGTATTTGTTTGTCTTCTCATATAGATCTTCCAGGCGTCAGATCCACTTTCACGGCCACCACCGGTTTCTTTTTCACCACCGAAGGCTCCGCCTATTTCAGCTCCTGAAGTACCAATATTCACATTGGCAATACCACAGTCTGATCCTTCCGCAGAAAGAAACCTCTCTGCCTCTCTTAGATTATTGGTCATAATTGCAGAAGAAAGACCCTGTTTCACACCATTCTGAAGTTTAAGCGCATCACTAACATCTCCAGAATATTTCATGATATAAAGAACCGGAGCAAAAGTTTCGTGCTGTACGATCTCAAAATGATTTTCAGCCTCGGCAATCGCAGGTTTAACATAGCAGCCACTTTCATAACCTTCACCTTCAAGAACTCCTCCTTCAACTAAAATTTTCCCACCTTCTTCAACCACTTTATTTAAAGCAGCCTGGTAGTTCTTTACTGCATCCTTATCTATAAGGGGCCCAACGTGGTTATTTTCGTCTAACGGATTTCCAATTCTTATTTGTTTATAGGCATTCACGATCGCATCTTTCACTTTATCGTAGATATCTTCATGAATAATAAGTCTCCTGGTGGAGGTACAACGCTGCCCGCAGGTACCCACAGCGCCAAATACAGCACCAATCACAGTATTCTTAATATTGGCATCTGGGGTAACGATAATAGCATTATTCCCTCCTAATTCAAGAAGTGTCTTCCCAAGACGGGCAGCGACAGCCTGCGCAACGATCTTACCCATTCTAATGGATCCTGTAGCTGAGATTAACGGTACGCGGTCATCTTTGGTCATCATTTCGCCTACCTTATAATCTCCGGTGATCAAACAGGAGATACCGGCAGGCACATTATTTTCTTTAAATATTCCTGCGGCAATATTCTGGCAGGCAACTGAAGTTAATGGTGTCTTTTCTGAACCTTTCCAGATACAGGCATCGCCACACACCCAGGCCAAAGCCGTATTCCATGACCAAACTGCTACCGGGAAGTTAAAGGCCGAAATGATCCCAACCACACCCAGCGGATGGTATTGCTCATACATTCTATGTCCAGGACGTTCACTGTGCATGGTTAATCCATGTAGCTGGCGGGATAAACCAACAGCAAAATCACATATATCTATCATCTCCTGCACTTCACCCAGACCCTCCTGGTAAGATTTTCCCATCTCATAGGAAACCAACTTGCCCAGCGGTTCTTTTAATCTTCTTAATTCATCATTGAACTGGCGTACAACTTCACCGCGTTGCGGGGCCGGCCAGGTTCTCCATTCATTAAATCCAGCTTGGGCAGCAGTGATCACTTTTTCGTAATCTTCTTTCGTGGTACTTTTAACCTTACCTATTAAAGCTCCATCTACAGGTGAATATGATTCTATAATATCTCCGTTGCTAAACCAATCTGTCCCGGTTGATGTACCGTTATTGACATCGTTTAATCCTAAATCTTTCAGGGCCTCTTTAATCCCGAATTCTTCAGCAATTTTGCTCATTAATTTGCGTTTTTATCGATTAATTTGTGTAGTTGTTGCGAAAATAGGAAAAATAAACCGCTATTCCGATTTAGTTATAAATCTGGGATCGACTGGCATAATTTCGCCGCAATTGTCGCAGGTTCTCAGCTCTTCACTGTTATAGAAATGCCTGAAATGATGTAGAAAATCTGTCTCAATATCCTGTAATGGGAAATATACTTCGTATAATTTATGGTTACAGTTATCGCAATACCACATGAGACCATCTTTACCCTCTTCCCCTAAACGTTTGCGTTCTACCACCAGGCCTATAGACCCTTCTTCTCTTTCGGGAGAATGAGGGATTTTTCCCGGGTGCAGGTACATATCACCTGGCCCAAGCGCTAAGGTTCGTTTTTTTCCGTCTTCCTGTATATGGACTTTAATATTACCTTCTAACTGATAGAACAGCTCTTCGGTCTCGTTATAATGAAAATCCTTCCGGGCATTGGGACCGGCAACGACCATTACAATATAGTCTCCAGATTCCTTGTAAAGATTACGGTTCGCGACCGGAGGTTTAAGACTATCCCTATTCTGCTCAATCCATAAATTCAGATTGAAAGGCTCATTAACTGCCATATATTTTAATTTTTACTAAAATTAATCATTCCTGTGCAGAATTGTTAGACGATTAACTTAATATATCAGGACGCTGCCTGCATTAATCTTCTACTTCCATACCATAATTGCAACACAGCAGATATCTTCCTTCTCTTATACACCAGGCGTACATAACTTTTAAACTTTTAGTACCTTCCCCTATCTAAAACTTAAACCCATGAAAAAAGTTTTATTTCTATTCTGTTGTGTAATTTTAATAGCATGTAATGAAAATAGATCCACCAAGGATATTGCTACTGATAATTCTGAAAATACCGCTGATAAGGATTCGATACAGAATTTCGGAATTGTAATTCACGGAGGTGCAGGCACCATCCTCAAAGAAAATATGAGTGACTCGCTGCAGCAGGCTTATAAAATTAAACTTGAAGAAGCGATTAAAGCAGGGCATAGTATTCTGGCAGAAGGAGGTACCGCTGTTATGGCCGTTCAAAAGGCGATTAATGTGATGGAAGACAGCCCGCTTTTTAATTCTGCCCGCGGTGCAGTATTTACCAATGAGGAAAAAAATGAACTGGACGCCTCTATTATGGATGGCAATACCCTTAATGCTGGAGCTGTTGCCGGGGTTACCAACGTGAAAAATCCTATTAATCTGGCCTATGAGGTTATGGTGAATTCAGAACATGTGATGCTTTCAGGAAAAGGGGCTGAGCAGTTTGCAAGTGAACGGGGTCTGGAGATCGTTGAACCTGAATATTTCTACACAGAAGAACGCTACCGGGCTATGGAAAGAGCTCGTGAAAGAATGAATGCTTCGAATAAAACTGCATATTTTGACCCATATGTAAATGACGAGAAATTCGGGACAGTGGGGTGTGTCGCTTTAGACAAACAGGGTAATCTTGCTGCAGGAACCTCAACCGGAGGCATGTCTAATAAAAAATATAATCGAATTGGCGATTCTCCAATTATAGGTGCCGGCACCTATGCCAACAATAAAACTGTAGCTATTTCCAGTACCGGATGGGGAGAATTCTTTATTCGGGGCGTAATTGCCTATGACATTTCAGCAATGATGGAGTACAAAGGCGCTACCCTGAAGCAGGCGGCAGCGGAAGTGATCCAGCAAAAACTACCTAAACTTGGAGGTAACGGAGGAATTATCGGCATCGATAACAAAGGAAATATGGTGATGGAATTTAACACGGCTGGGATGTACCGGGCTTCCATGAACAAAAATGGAACCTTAAACATTGGGATGTTCAAAAATTAGATAATTAAATTTCAACTGAGTTTTCTCTCAACTGCCACTTATTTTTAACTGTATTTTAAGTCTGCCAGATAGCTCATATTTTCCTCCAAATGTATCTTTGGAGACTGTTCAACCATGAAAAATAAGCTCTCCATTTAATTTACGAAGAGCTATTTGAGATAATACTTAAAAATATGCTTAGAAAGCTCCTCCCAATATTACTTATAGTATTATTTGCCGACCTGGGCTTGCAGGCTCAGGAAGAGACTGAAAAAGACAGTCTGCCTACAACTCTGGAACTTTTAAGGTACGACGGATTAAGCGCTCTGGGAGGTGTCACTACAACTTATACACAACCCTTAAAATGGCAAAAGGATGATTTTATTACTGCAGGTGCTATAGTAGCTGGAACAGCGGTTCTATATATTTTTGATGACGAGGCCAATAAATGGTTTAGAGATCAGGAAGACGATATTCCCATACTTATCCAGGATTTTGGGTGGTATTACGGGAGTCCTCAGAATAATTACGCTATTAATGGAGCTGTTTACCTGTATGGTCTTTTCACCAGAAATGAAAAGGTAAGAAAGACTGGCGTATTAATGATTTCTGCCGCTACTGCAGCTGGAATTATACAAACTATTTCAAAAACTGCCGTTGGTCGTGCAAGGCCAGGGGATGATAGAAAGAAGAATGAATTTGAACCTTTTAGCAAAGAGGGCGCATATCATTCTTTTCCTTCAGGACATACCATCCTTTCTTTTACTACTGCCTACGCTTTATCCAAGCAATTTAACAATCTGTTCGTAAAGGCTGGTATTCTCGGGGTTGGATTAATTTCTCCTGCTTCTCGTTTATGGGAAGGCGCACACTGGCTTACCGATGTTGGTCTAAGTATGGCATTGAGTGTTGTGGTGGTAGACACAATAGATAAATATCTTAATCAGGAAAGAAATTACGAAAAGCCAGAGAATGAAGGCATCAGCTGGAAATTTCAGGTTGGACTAGGACGGGTTGGACTGGTAGGTACTTTTTAACTTTTTCCTATAATCATCCTTTCCTATATTCAGTAAATTTATATTGAAAAATTCTGAATTCATGAAAAGTAATTTTAGCGAGATCATAAAAAGTGAAACGCCGGTATTAATAGATTTTCATGCCGATTGGTGTGGACCATGTAAAATGCTTGCTCCCATTCTAAAGGAAGTGAAGGAAGAACTTGGGGATAAGGTGAAGATCGTAAAAATAGATGTTGATAAGAATGAACCATTGGCAGCGAAGTACCAGGTTAGAGGTGTCCCTACAATGATTCTTTTCAAAAATGGTGAGCAAATCTGGAGGCAATCTGGCGTCTTGTCTAAAGAAGATATAAAACATAAGATCACCACGGCATGATCTAAAGATCTTTTAAGGGGGGTACTCTAAGATTCTCAATATCCCAATCTGCCAGTTCTGCCCCAGCCATATAGGCACTTTCCAGAAATTCCAGCAGAACTTTCTTTGGATTATCATTTTTCCTAAGGTCGGCATAGGTAAGTATCGCCATCCAGCTGCCGTTATTCAGGATCCAGTTCGCGTCCCGAGGTTCCAGGGGCTTATCTTCAATACCTTCAGGTGAGGGATAAGTGTACGAATAGAATGCCGCTTCCTGTACTTTCTCATCGCCTGGCCAGAAACCGAAACTTATACATTCATGACTATAAGCTTCCCTATCCTGCATACTGCTACCTGAAGGGGCTTTTTTACCCGAAAATCTGGTCACCGCCAGGTCCATCGAATGCCAGTAAAGATGCACGGGACAGGTTTTCCCGTAGAATCTTCCACTAAACTCTTTAAAAACCGAGTCTATCCAGAGTAATGTTTTCCAGTATGCCGTAGAATACTTTTTATTGTAATGATGAATATCGTGAATTTCTGAAAATTTTTTGCTTATTCCCAGTTCATAAGGCTTAGGTTGGATCTCTGCTCTAATATCCAGTTCTTTAAGAACGCTGCAGAGATAATTATAAAAATCTGAAATATCAAGATCTTTTTCCAGACGGAACGACCTTACTTCACCCGTGCTTTTTGAAATGTCCACCCTATGATCCTGAATGTTAAGGCTTATTGAAAAGGATTCTGCTCCGTCGTCAACCGGTACTGGTCCCGTTGTAAAACCTTTTTCATAAACGTATAAGGTAATATGCCACCAGTGATTCTTTCTGGGTGTATAAGCCATTCTTATCTTCCCCAGAATCTGAAAAAACAGGTGGAGGGTAAGCTTCGATTTTTCATTACCTACATATTTTAATTCTGCCAGATGATTAGACGTTATCATAATATTATTTTAAACTGCTCCCTTTCGCAACCCACCATGGCTTACTTTCTACTACCAGTCTGCCGGCTTTCACCATAGGATCTAATTTGGCCAGGCTATCTGCCATTTTCTGGGTAGGGGTATTAAAAACAATTATCCCACGAATTTCACCATCTTCTCCCATGGGACCAGTTAAGCTCGTATACCCCTCTTTATACAATCTGTCAAGATGCATCAAATGTTTTTCCTGCAATACGGCAGTTAAAGTTGAGTCCTGATCACGTTTAGGCCCGGTCTTTAAAAATACTATATAGTATTGTTGCATTAAATAGGTGGTATCCCCTTCTTTATACCTAAAAATATTATATCCTTTATTTTTCAAATCCTCTTCCAGGATTGCAAAATCTATTGCAACATTTTCTGTAGCATTCTCACCTTCATGCTTACTCTCAGCTGCCTTATCAGCTGTATGCTCTGCACACCCAACAAAGGACCAAAGACTGATCATCAAAAACATTTGTTTTATCATTACCAGGTTTTGAAAGGTTTTGCAATAAGATTGGAATTATAATAATCGAGGTTACCCGTAACTTCCTTACCCAGCCATGAAGGCTTTATAAAATCTTCATCTTCACTGCTTAATTCAATTTCTGCCAGAATAAGACCTTCATTATCTTCTAGAAATTCATCAACTTCATAAATATGATCCCCGGCCTTTATATGATATCTGTATTTTTCGATCTTTCCGGGTTCACATAGTTTCAGCAATTTTCTGGCTTCCTCCACCATAATTTCCTTTTCCCATTCAAATCTTGTTAGACCATTTTCAGATGATTTACCTTTAATGGTCATATAGGCTTTATCGTCACTTATCCTAATCCTTATGGTTCTTTCCGGATGGGTATTCAGGTAAGCCTGGGCAATTATGAACTTTCTGGTTGCTGCTTTTTTAAAGTCGTTAGTTTTAACCAGGAATTTTCTTTCTATTTCTATCATTCTATGTTCTATATTTTTGAGCAATGGTTTTGATCTCATCATTCTCTATCCTTCCGCTCTCATACTCATTATTTGCCAGGTAAATCATAGCATCGGCGATGGTCTCCGGGTCAATACTTCTATATTTTTTAAGTTTGCCAACGAGTAAATGATCTCCCACGTTCATTATCTTTTTCCAGAGGAATTCAAAAGGCCTGCTTTCTTCACGGTCACCTCCAATTAGAGAGGGCTGGAGAATATACGTATTAGTAATCTGCTGCTCCAGCACTGCACCTTCCATTTCTCCCTTGACCCGGTTATAAAAAATACGGCTGCCTGCGCTCGCACCCATGGCAGAAATAACCTGAAAAGTAGGTATACGATTCTTCCTGGAGAGTTTTGCCGCGGTAGCAGGGATCCCGAAATCCACCATTCGGTATGTATCTTCATCGGGGGTCTTTTTCTTGGTACTTCCTATGCAGCAAAAGACTTCATCTGCTGTGAACAGGTCACAGAAGTTTTCAAGTTCGAAGAGGTCTATGAGGTACTCCTCTATCTTAGGGTGTTTAATTTTAACGTGATTCCTGGAAAAAACCTTGATCTTTTCATATTGTTCATCGGCTATAAGTTTATTTAACAGAATACTACCGGTAAGACCGGTTGCACCAAGGATGATAGCTGTTTTCTGTCTCATTTTATCAGGTTTGATAGAGCATTACTCAAAGATAAGTTTTCTAATTAAGATTGGTATTCAATTCAATTGTAGCTGCCAGAAATGAAGTTTCACTAAATTTGCAGGGTGGAAAGACTTCGCAAAATTATCCATATAGATATGGATGCTTTCTATGCCTCTGTAGAGCAACTGGACAATCCTGAGTTGCGGGGTAAAGCGGTTGCCGTTGGTGGCAGCTCCCAAAGGGGCGTGGTTAGCGCCGCTAGCTACGAAGCCAGAAAATTTGGTGTACGCAGCGCCATGAGCAGTGTGATCGCAAAAAGAAATTGTCCGGAGCTCATATTCGTAAAGCCAAGGTTTGAGCGCTATAAAGAGATCTCTCAGCAAATTAGAGAGGTTTTTTTTGAATATACAGATTTGGTTGAACCTCTTTCTCTAGATGAAGCATATCTGGATGTCACCGAAAACAAGAAAGGTTTACCCAGTGCAACACTTATAGCAAAACAAATTAGAGATAGGATAAGGGAAAAAACCGGACTGAATGCTTCCGCAGGAATCTCTATCAATAAATTCATCGCGAAGGTTGCCAGTGATATCAACAAACCCAATGGACAAAAAACGGTTCCTCCGGAAGAAGTTCTGGAATTTCTGGAAAACCTGGATATCCGGAAATTTTATGGCGTGGGAAAAGTAACCGCAGAAAAAATGTATCGATTAGGTATTTTTACCGGTAATGACCTTAAGAACAAAACCGAAGAGTTTCTTTCGGAACATTTTGGAAAAAGCGGGAGTCACTTTTATAATGTGGTGAGAGGCATACACCGGAGTGAAGTTAAACCTCACCGGATAAGAAAATCACTTGGTGCGGAAAGAACCTTCAACGAGAATATTTCCTCAGAGATATTTATGCTGGAAAGGCTTGAAAACATAGCTGAAGAGATAGAGCGCCGCCTGAATAAAAGCAAGGTGGCAGGGAAGACAGTTACTTTAAAGATTAAATACAGTGACTTTACCCTCCAAACCCGCAGCAAGACCATTAATTACTATATTGCTAGTAAAGAATTGATCCTGGAGATCGCAAAAGAACTTTTGTATCAGGAAAAAATGAAGGATTCAGTAAGACTACTTGGTATTAGTTTATCCAATCTTAATACAGAGAAAGGGGAATTAAAAGAAACTGAAAAAGAGATCACTGTCCAGTTAAAATTTAAGTTTTAGAGTTAAATGAGATATTTTTATAGATTGTTAATTCTCTTCCTTACTTTTTCAGTAGTATCCTGTAGCAAAACTCATCAACCTTATAAACTTTCAGAGAATGCCCTTGCTTTTATTCATGGTGACAGTATAAAAACCTGGAAAATTGCCCGGCGTTATAATGATGATATAAGAATGAACATGGGGCCCTGCTTTCTGGCCTACAGGCAAACCTTTAGTGCAGATCACAGCGTTATGGATAATAATATGGAAACAAGGGACTGCGGGACCAGTCTTGCAGGCACCTGGAAATTAAAGAAAGGACCAAAAGGTGATCCCTATATAAAAATTAGCAGTCCTGATATTCCTCAACTACTTAATACAACGAAGGACTACAAGTATTTTAAAATTCACAAACTAACGGAAGACACCTTAAAGATATCTTTTAAGCATAGGCAATATGGAGATAAATACCGAACCATCACTGACATATTGGTGCGGGAAGATCTAAACATTGGCGACCGTTACTTCCACCATTAAAAAACCGGACACCTATACTAAGATAGATGCCCGGTTAGAAATTCATTTATTCTTTTCTATTCTATTTCAGATACTCTCAATGTATTCACCATACCTTTAGCGGTAATAGGCATCGCAGCAAGATTTATAGTAAAATCTCCTACCTCAACGAATTTGAATCTTTTCGCGATATCATTGATATCATCTATAGTTTCATCTGTACTTACAAACTTATCATAATAGAACGCCTTAACTCCCCATAACAGGCTTAATTGATTAAGGATTCTTTTATTAGAAGTGAATACCAGAATATGAGCTTCCGGTCTCCAGGCAGATATCTGGAACGCCGTATAACCACTATTGGTTAATGTACAAATTGCTTTAGCTTTAATTTCATTTGCCATATGAGCGGCATGAAAACATACGGCTTTGGTGATATATCTTTTGGTCCTTACGTGAGGTGGCTCATGAGGCACCTTAATAAGTGGGGAGTTCTCCACACTTTCCAAGATCTGAGACATCTTTTGGATTACCTGCACAGGATATTGACCCACAGAGGTTTCACCGCTCAACATAACTGCATCTGCACCATCCATAACAGAGTTGGCAACATCATTCACCTCAGCCCTGGTAGGAGTAAGACTTGTGATCATGGTTTCCATCATTTGGGTTGCTATGATCACCGGTATTCTAGCTTTTTTAGCTGTTAATACAAGCTTCTTCTGAATTAACGGAACTTCCTGGGCTGGAATTTCCACTCCAAGATCTCCACGTGCAACCATTAATCCGTCACAATAAGCGACGATCTTATCTATATTGGCCACACCTTCTGGTTTCTCTATCTTAGCAATTATAGGGATCTTATATTCTGAATGTTCCTTAATAAGATTCTGAAGCTCCATAAGATCTTCTGCATGTCTTACGAAAGAAAGCGCCATCCAGTCTACACCTATTTCGCAAGCGAAAATGGCATCTTTCACATCCTTTTCAGTTAATGCAGGTAAGGATATATTGGTATTTGGAAGATTTACTCCTTTTTTAGACCTAAGAGGGCCACCCTGAATCACTTTGGTTTTTACTTCATTCTTCTTATTCGTAGTAACCACTTCAAAGATCAGTTTCCCGTCATCAAGTAAGATCCTTTCTCCGGCTTTCACATCTCTGGGAAAGGAATCATAGTTCATATAGACCCGCTTAGCGGTTCCTTTGAACTCCTCCCCGGTAGCGAATACTATTTGATCGCCTTCACTTACCACAACCTCTTCTTTCATAACTCCAACGCGGAGTTTAGGTCCCTGAAGATCCCCAAGAATTGCCGCATTAAATCCTTCCTCTTCGTTAAGTTCTCTGATCATTTTGATCCTTTCCTTCACATCTTCATAATCTGCATGAGAGAAATTAATACGAAATACGTTTACACCTTCCTGCAGCATCTTTCTCAATACATCTTTACTACTGGTTGCAGGACCAAGGGTAGCGACTATTTTTGTTTTCTTGTTCGTTGGCATTATTCGAAAATTAGATTTTGTTTGGACTTTAGTTCATCAACATCAATCGCATAGGCAGCCTGAACCCCCGGAATCTGACCGATCTTATTAAGTACTCGTGTAAATTCTTTGGGTCGAATCTCTTCGCTTATCTTCAGGAAGTAATCTACTTTATCATATTCAGGAATAAGATGAACTTCCTGTGGACTCAACTCTTCCTCATCAAAAAGCGACCCCGAACTAAGTATTCTTTTGGGTTCACCTTTAAATTTGTTTGAAACAAGGTCAAGGCTATAATAGGAGTTTGGGTCCTTGTGAGAATATAATGCATAAAAAGCATCATATTCAGAATGATTAAAGTCTATATCTCTAGGCTCTCTTTCAAGCTTAATCTTAAGATGCTTATTTAAAAAATAAGCCATCTTATACCCCTCCAGGGAGGAATAAATGGCGATTAAATAGAAATATTCATCTTCAACTTCCAGAAGCATTTTATGCGATTGCATAAACTTATACTTTAAGGCTAAAGATACTATATGATTAATAAAATCAAGATTTTAAGGCCTTAAAATTCACGATTTTTTACGAAAACGTTATAGTTTAAGCGGAATCCTTAAAAATTACTCTATTTTATTTTGAAGGGCGTAATAAGCTCTTTTTGAGGCTTTTTCTTCAGCCTTCTTCTTTGAAGTAGCCCTTGCTTTTGCTACCACTCTTTGATTAATACGAAGCTTTACTGC
>JAHELO010000224.1 GCA_024644145.1 Christiangramia sp. | reverse complement strand
AATTCTATAAAGAAATTCTGGGTTGCGGAGAAGGGCGAAGCAGTGACCACTGGGTAGATTTCAATTTCTTCGGCCATCAATTAGTGATACATTACCAGGATCCTAAAGAAACTAAGGCATCTGCTTCAAATCCGGTAGATGGGAAAGAAGTTCCTGTTCCGCATTTTGGGGTGGTTCTGCAATGGGAAGTATTTCATGAATTCGCCAGACTCCTTAAAAGCAAGAAAATAGAATTTGTAATAGAACCATATATCAGGTTCGAAGGAAAACCGGGAGAACAGGCTACCATGTTTTTTAAAGATCCAAGTGGAAATGCGCTGGAATTTAAAGCATTTAAAGACATGGATCAATTGTTTGCCCAATAACAGGAAACCTAATCAACTAATATGGATAGACTTAAACCGTCATTAGTACGCCAGATATTCGTACTGCTACTAATCCTTTTTTTAACGGTTTTAATAATTACAGAAATCCTTCCGTATCTCTCCGGGGTATTAGGAGCGGTCACCCTATACGTCATCCTTAAAAACTGGATGAAAAAATTAGTAGCAAAAGGATGGCGCCCACCCTTAGCCGCCGCCTTTCTAATGACCGGGTCTTTTGTGGGAATTCTTATACCGGTTACCCTGATCGCAATTATGCTTACTTCTAAAATTGGAAAAGCAGTTGCAAACTCAGAGCGGGTTCTACGTGCTTTGAAATTACAATTGAATAATATTGAAGAGAACCTGGGATACAATATTAGCTCCAGTATAGATACAGCAGCGATAACGAACTGGGTATCTGCTAATCTTCAGAATCTCGCGGGCGGCACTTTTAATGCTTTTATAGCTATTGGTATCATGTACTTTATGCTTTACTATATGTTAACCAACAGGCGATCCTTACGGGAATCAATGATCACCTATATTCCGCTGGGTCATGAGAATCTTAGAATCATTGGGGAGGAAAGCAACCAACTGGTGAAATCTAATGCCCTGGGAATACCCCTGGTAGCTTTTGTACAGGGTGTAATTGCTTTGATAGGATTCTTGATCTTTGGGGTTCCGGATCCTTTTTTCTGGTTTGTGATAACAGCTATAGGCTCTATGATCCCTTTTATAGGTACGGCCATAGGAATTATACCGGCCGCAATTTTGCTTTTCGCCCAGGGAAGTGACTGGCAGGCATTCGCGATCCTGATTTACGGATTCGTGGTAGTGGGATCTACAGATAATATTATCAGGCTTTATGTTCTGGAAAGATTAGCCAGTGTTCATCCCCTTATTACACTTTTTGGAGTAATTGTTGGGGTGCCTTTGTTCGGTTTTATAGGACTGATATTCGGACCATTACTAATATCATTATTTCTTCTTATTTTAAAGATATACAAGAAGGAGTATGGAAATGCCCAGGATAGATTATAGACACTAAAATTCAATAAATTATGTTTGGAAAAAAGAAAAACGAGATAGACGAAGACTTCATAAAGACTGAAGTCACCAAGATTGATGGGGACGATGTAACCATTGCCATGGACAGCCAGGAGGAGGTTGACAGAAAGATCAATAATTCAAGCCTGCTTCAGAAATACAGTGAACTTGCGAAAGTGATGTATGGCATGTTAAAAGATTACAGGAAAGGTGTTTACTCAAAGGTACCGTGGTTTACAATTGCCACTATCGCATTCGCTTTCCTTTACATTTTAAATCCCCTGGATATCATCCCAGATTTCATCCCGGGTATAGGATACATAGATGATCTGGCGGTATTAACTTTCGGGCTGAGATTTATCGAGACCGATTTACATAATTACCTGGATTGGAAACTTGAACAACAAAACGCTTAAAAAAAAAGAGGGAATTTTTCAATTCCCTCTTTTTTATTTTACCTGAGCATCCAGTGCTCTTTTTTTATGTCTTTCCCTTGCCAGTAAAGTATTCTTTAGAAGCATGGATACGGTCATTGGCCCCACTCCACCGGGAACCGGTGTAATATAGGAAGCTCGTTTACTTACATTCTCAAAGTCTACATCTCCTTTTATAATATAACCTCGTTCTGCATTATCATCTGGCACCCGGGTGATTCCCACATCAATGATAATTGCATCATCCTTGATCATTTCAGCTTTTAGAAAATCAGGGATTCCAACTGCAATTATTATGATATCGGCCTGTGAAGTCACCTGCGTGATATTTTTAGTAAATTCATGAGTTAAGGTTACCGTTGAATTTCCGGGAAAACCACTTCTACCCATCAAAATACTCATGGGGCGTCCCACGATATAGCTTCTACCAATAACTACGGTATGTTTTCCTTTGGTGGGAATATCATATCGCTCCAAAAGTTCCAGTATTCCAAAAGGTGTTGCCGGAATAAAGCTCGTCATATCCAGCGCCATTTTTCCGAAATTAGTAGGATGAAAACCATCTACATCCTTATCTGGATCTACGGCGTTTAATACTTTTTGAGTATCAATTTGAGGTGGTAATGGTAACTGAACTATAAAACCATCTATTTCATCATTCTGGTTTAGCTCTTCAATCTTATCCAGGAGTTCCAGTTCACTTACCGTGTAAGGAAGCCTATAAAGGGAAGATTCAAAACCTACTCTTTCGCAGGCTTTTACCTTGGAGTTGACGTAGGTCATACTTGCACCGTCCTTACCTACAATGATCGCAGCAAGGTGTGGCACTTTCTCTCCACGTTTCTTGATTTTGGTAACCTCGCCAGCAATTTCATCTTTGATGTCATTACTGATCTTTTTACCGTCGAGAATTGTCATTAACTGTTGTGTGTTAGTTGTTGTGTGTATAAGTGTTGAAATGGAATTACTGCATTCCTTTCATCATTTGCATCATTTTTCGGCCACCGCCCCCTTGCATCATTTTCATCATCTTACCCATCTGGTTAAATTGCTTAAGCAGCTGATTTACCTCCTGTACAGATGTACCTGAACCTTTAGCGATCCTTTTTTTCCTGCTTGCATTAATGACCTTTGGTTCGCTACGCTCCTCTGGTGTCATAGAATGTATAATAGCTTCAATCCCTTTAAAAGCATCATCATCTATATCTACATCCTTAAGCATTTTTCCGGCTCCAGGGATCATTCCTAAAAGGTCTTTCATAGACCCCATCTTTTTGATCTGCTGAAGCTGATTTAAGAAATCATCAAAACCGAATTTATTTTTGGCGATCTTCTTCTGAAGTTTTCGCGCTTCTTCTTCATCATACTGCTCCTGAGCTCTCTCCACAAGGGAAACAACATCTCCCATCCCCAGTATCCTGTCTGCCATACGCGAGGGATAAAAGATATCAATAGCATCCATCTTTTCTCCTGTACCAATGAATTTAATTGGTTTATTAACCACAGATTTAATGGAGATCGCAGCACCACCACGAGTATCACCGTCAAGTTTGGTTAGGATAACCCCATCAAAATTCAGCCTTTCATTGAAAGTCTTGGCGGTATTCACAGCATCCTGACCAGTCATCGAGTCTACCACGAATAGAGTTTCCTGTGGTTGGATTGCCGAATGAATATTAGATATCTCGGTCATCATCGCCTCATCTACTGCAAGTCTACCTGCGGTATCAATAATCACTACATTATGACCATTTTCCTTGGCATAGGCGATCGCATCTTTAGAGATCGCAACCGGATCCTGATTACCTTCATCTGAATAAACCTCAACACCCACCTGCTCACCAACAACATGTAGCTGGTTAATCGCCGCCGGACGGTATACATCACAGGCCACAAGAAGTGGTTTTTTAGTCTTTTTATTCTTTAAGAATTTTGCCAGCTTACCAGAGAAAGTGGTTTTACCACTACCCTGTAAACCAGACATCAATATCACAGAAGGATCTCCGGAAAGATTAATCCCGGCAGCCTCTCCACCCATTAATTCAGTAAGCTCGTCTTTAACAAGCTTCACCATCATTTGGCCCGGTTTCAAAGCCGTTAATACATCCTGCCCGAGAGCTTTCTCCTTTAC
>JAHELO010000223.1 GCA_024644145.1 Christiangramia sp. | reverse complement strand
TCATACTGCGGCAAAATATGAAGAAGAAATCTCAGAATTTCACAAAACCGGGCTCACAGAACAATATTTAGACAATTTCTATGCTCCGTATGTGCAGCAATCTGAAATTAAACTGGGGTGTAAATATTTAAATGAATATAAGATCACAGAAAATGACACCCTGTTGGTAGTCGCCTCTATAGAACATATTTATTTTGATGAGGGAATTCAGACCACAGATGGCTGGTTAAGGCTAGACGATGCCGGCACAGTTGCCATCAACGGCCTTGATGGGTATTCCCTGCCCAATTTACTGGACCGCTTTCATTATGCACGGCCCAATAAGGAAGTCACCTCTTTTTTTGGAAAAGAAACGGAATAACTCCCCTATTCACCATACAAAGGTAGATTTATGTGAAAAAGTGATGGTAATTACCAATCCAGAAGAAACTGCTAATTTTTAACACTTTTTGTTCTATATAAGATCTTATGTCTGGAGATTAATCTTGTTTTGAAGTCAAGAAAAAAAGATCTAAACTGCAAAACACCAGCCACATAAAAAACCTCTTATTAATACGATTTAAGTCACTTTTACAGCTAAAATTAGACCCAAAATTTTTTAATATCTAACGTTAAATCAAGGTTAAATCAACAGGAACGGCAGTTGCAATTATCTAACTTAGTATAAGAATAGAACAACATTTTAACTAATTAACTTAAATAATAACAACCGGCAAGCCTTTTGGCCTGCTTTAAATTCAACCTGACATGAGAGATTTAATTTGGCTTATTATCGTTTTACTGGTAATTGGATGGCTTGTAGGATACTTTGCATTTCCAGACCTTGGAAGCATAATCCACATTTTAATAGTACTGGCCGTAATTCTAATTCTTTACAAATTACTCACTGGCCGAAGATTATAGTAAGTAAGATCTGTAAAGAACCCTTTGAGCGATCAAAGGGTTTTTTTTATTTAATAATGCAACTTTTAGCATGTGGAAACTGAACAATAAAAAAGCACTTATAACCGGGGGCACAAAAGGAATAGGAAAGGCTACCTTACTTGATTTTCTTGATCTTGGCGCTGAAGTTTTATTTACTGCCCGTAACCAGGACGAAGTAAAATATGTAGAAACTGATTTAAGAAAAAAGGGGCATAAGGTCAAAGGTATGAGTGCCGATTCTGCCCGATCTGAAGATGTAAAAAAGATCGCGTTCTGGATAAAGGAAAACTGGAACAGCCTTGATATTCTCGTAAACAATGCAGGGATCAATATCCGGAAGCAGGCAAAAGATTATTCCGAAGAAGAATTCAGGAAAGTTCTGGAGATAAACTTAATTGCCCCATTTGAACTGAGCAGAGCACTCTATCCTTTATTAAAAGAATCTGGAAAAGCCTCCATAGTAAATGTAGCTTCCTCTGCTGCAATGCAGGATGTAGGAACAGGCACACCATATGCAATGTCTAAGTCTGGATTACTACAACAATCCAGAAGTCTGGCAGTGGAATGGGCCGCAGATGGAATCAGGGTAAATTCAGTTTCCCCCTGGTTTACTATAACACCATTAACAGAATCATATTTGCATAACGATGAGAGAATGAATGCTATACTCTCCAATACTCCACTTAAGAGGGTAGCCGAGGCAGAGGAAATTTCTGCCATCATATCTTTCCTCGCCATGGATAAATCGTCCTTTATTACCGGACAAAATATAGTTGCAGATGGCGGAATGAGCATATCGGCATTATAATTCAGCAAAAAAGACGAAATTAGTTAGAATAATCTTTCTATGCGGCTATTAATAATTGGCGGATCCGGTAAAACTGGCAGGGAACTTATCAAACAGTCCCTGGAAGAAGGCCATATAGTAACCGCCATTTTAAGAAAGCCGCAAAAACTGAATATAAAGCATCCTAACCTTAAACTTATTCAGGGAGATGTACTTGATCCATCCAGCATTTCATCAGTATTTAAACATCAGGAAGCAGTTCTATCTGTCCTTGGGCATAAAAAGTTTATCATTCCTTCCAATATTCTTTCTAAAGGCACCAGCAATATTATCGAAGCAATGAAGCAAGGGAATATTAAACGTTTGATATGCGTTACAGCTCTGGGTATAAATGACAGCAAATACAAACTGGGCCTTTATTATACCCTATTCACAATTCCTTTTATTTTATATTTCTATTTTAAAGATAAAGAGAAGCAGGAAGACATGATTACAGCAAGTGATCTGGACTGGACCATAGTTAGACCTGGACATTTTATATTTGGCAGAAAAACGGAATCATACAGGCACGGTCATAATCTAGGCCATGTTATTTTAACGAAAATGATCTCGCGTGCAGATGTAGCCCATTTTATGCTGAAAGAATTAAAAGAAAACAAATACATTCACCAAAAACCCGGGATTACCTATTAAAATAGATATCTCGGAAAAATCTAAGTATCGATGAAGAAAATCCTACTTTTAACACTATCTGTTATTTTATTTAATGCATGTAAGGATAAAGAAAGCAGAACGGACACAAAGGAAGCAGATCTTGAAATCCATGACCAGATCGCTATAGCCAATGGTTTTAAACAACTGGATAGCATAAACAAAATTAAATTCACATTTAATGTAGCTATTAATGATACTGTTAGAACTGAACGCCGATGGTCCTGGGATTTAAATAATAATGAAATTAGCCTGATGGAGAAGGATTCCACTATGAGCTATATTAAAAAGGATAGTATTACTGTAAAAAATCAATATATAGACAGGCGTTTTGTAAATGATTCTTACTGGTTGCTATTTCCCTTTCAGTTGAAATGGTCTGATGCCGATATAAGTGATGTACAGTTAGCAAAAGCACCAATAAGCAAAAAAGAAATGCACATGCTTACCGTAAGTTATCCATCAGATGGTGGATATACGCCGGGCGACAGCTACGATATTTATTACAACGAAGATTTTATAATCCAGGAATGGGTTTATAAGGCTGCCGGTGGTGGCAGGGAAATGGCAACCACCTGGGAAGATTATGAAGATTTCGAGGGCATAAAAATCTCAAAAATGCATAAATCTCTTGATGAAAGTTTCCAGCTCTATTTCACCAATATTTCAGTAGAATAAAATAAAAAAGGAGGCAAAAGCCTCCTTTAATTTTATACCACCTTCTGTTTGCTTAATATCCCTTTTTTCAGGATCTGGCCAAATTCATACATATCTTCAAAAGAACAATAAAATGGTACCGGCGCCAGTCTTATCACGTTAGGTTCGCGCCAGTCTGTGATCACTCCCTGTGCCATGAGATATTTGAAAAGCTCCCGCCCTTCTCCGTGTAAAAATACAGATAGCTGTGTTCCCCTTTCTTCTTGAGAAGCCGGGGTTATAATCTCAAAAGTACTCTCTACATCCTTATCTATCTCGTGTAACACAAATTCCAGATAGGCTACGATTTTATTGCGCTTTTCTATAAGGGCCGGCATTCCCACCTCATCAAACATTTGCAGTGAAGCCAGATAAGGTGCCATAGCCAAAATAGGAGCATTACTTATTTGCCAGGCATCTGCATCTGGTTGCGGCTGGAATTCAGGCTCCATAAGAAACCGTCGCTCCTTATTATGTCCCCACCATCCTTCAAATCTGGGTATATCTTTTTTATTATGGTATTTTTCATTTATAAAACATCCCGATGCATTTCCAGGCCCGGAATTCATGTATTTATAACTACACCAGGCAGCGAAATCTATATTCCATTCACTGAGTTTTAGCTCAACATTTCCGGCAGCATGAGCCAGATCCCAACCAACAAAGGCGCCCACTTCATGACCTGCCTTAGTAATGGTCTCCATATCAAAAACCTGTCCTGTATAATAATTAACTCCACCTATAAGCACCAGGGCGCACTCTTCCCCTACTTCTTTGATCTTCGCAAGTATATCTTCAGTTCTGAAATTATTCTCCCCATCGCGTTTTTTAATCTCCACAATAGCATCTGAAGGATCATAT
>JAHELO010000222.1 GCA_024644145.1 Christiangramia sp. | reverse complement strand
CCCGACGGTAAATATCAGTTACTTGCAAAAATAGACTGGTGTGGGAGTGAACCCGTATATTTCGAAATAGAGAAAGATGAGGTGAAACACATAGAGGTCAAAGGATTTATATTTTCCAAATACCTTCTCCCGGTTGCGATCATTACCGGATTGCTCTATTTTGGTCTATACTTCAGGTTTGGAACCAACAGCCTGTTTCTTGGAACTGTCATGATGGTCCTCTTCGGGTATATGCTCTACTTTATGAGCATAGGCAGAAACCAGTATTTAAGACTTCTGCAAAAATAAAAAGGCCCCGTAACCGGGACCTTTATTAACTAAAGACCAAGGCTCATATATTTCTTTTTCTGTAACTGTAGATCGTAAAGGATCCCGTTTTTAACTATATGAATGCCTTCTGGGATCTTAGTAGTATCTACCTTGAACTTTTTTAGAGAAAATCCGCAGGCGTTAAGCTTTACTCCAAGACTATCTGCTTTTTGAATATAGTCTTGCATTAACTCGGCGTCTGTTAGTTCTTCGACTGTTTTCCCGCATATTATTACCTGAAAATCGCCAAAATCTTTCCCGTCTTCTTTTTTTAATTCTTCTGCAGTTAAAAGAATGGGTTTTAACTGGGGTATTTTCTTGGTTAGAATTACATAATTATTTTCAGAGGACTGTAGAGCGCTCTGCGCCTTGCAGCCGGTTAAACTCATTAAACCTATTACAAATAAACTTACTAGGATATGTTTCATGATTTTTGAATTTGATTCCCGTTATCCGGGATTATTAATTTTTTAATTGATAGATCATTAATAATAAAAAAAAGCAGCCCGCCCAGAATTGCTATATTCTTGAACAAGGGACCAAGCGTAGTGATCTGGCCAACCTGAACGCTTAGCGTGATAGGAATGAGAACCAGTGCCAGCACAATTGCCGCATACCGGGTCTTAAACCCTAACAGAAAAAAGGCACCTGCAATTAACATGACGATACCAGAAAAGGTTACCAGGAGCTCCGGCTTTCCAAAAAATAGAGCAAGTCCTTTAAAACTTGCCTGTTCCAGCCGTGCCACCGTTTTTTCAGTATTTAATAAATGATTAAAACTAGCTACCAGAAAAATTCCACTTAAAAAAATGCGTAGGATTTTTATGGAAGCATAACTTACCATTATGTTGGATTTCATATGATTTCATTAAAGTTGATAATTGAATTTAGAAGAATGTTCAATTAGACTTTAGGAGGAGGATGATTTAAACTTATGAAATCTGAGGTAGGAGAGTTGCTGTAAGGATAATTTCGTATCGCCGGGCTATTGGATTCTATTTGTTTAATCTTATAGAAGCTAATGTCTGCAAGCCAGTGACAATATGGATCCTGTAAATTTTTAGATTGAAATTCATCGGCCTGGAATGCTTTGCCTT
The DNA here is from genome assembly GCA_024644145.1 of Christiangramia sp. Classification (GTDB taxonomy): domain Bacteria; phylum Bacteroidota; class Bacteroidia; order Flavobacteriales; family Flavobacteriaceae; genus Christiangramia. The sequence goes on along the minus strand of JAHELO010000222.1, from coordinate 2,589 downwards.
CGTCCTGAAGGTTCAGTAACTTTTTACAGGATGGCTGGGTCACGGAGATTCCATGATTCTGAAAAACAAAAATATGCATCCCCACGTCTGCAAGAATAGCTTTCCCACAGAAAAGAGAAAGAAGACAGACCGCTATTATATTTTTAAGGTGCATACCCGCGAATATAACAGCTTTAATCATTTTAGATTGTGACTTATGTTACATAAGACTATTCATTTGGAGTAATTGTTAATATGTAACAAAAGTTACTGCCTTAACTCCATGATATTTATATTTTTGTTTCAGAAAATTAAGTCTTGGAAAAGTATAAGAACATAATAGGAGAATCCTTTACAGGTTATTTTAATTACCTGGTGAATGAGATAACTCACCCTTCCTGGACGAGTTACTTTTACTGGCTTATTGGGTTGTCACTTTTGGTATGGGTTCTGGAGATCCTTATACCATGGAGAAAAAATCAAAAAGTTATCCGCAGGGGATTCTGGCTGGACAGCTTTTATATACTTTTTAATTTTTTCCTATTTTCCCTCGTTGGCTATAACGCCTTGAGTAATGTGGGTGTAGAATTATTTAATGACTTTCTGCGGCTCTTTGGGATTACAAATATTGTAGCTATAGAGTTGGGAAGCCTACCAGCCTGGGGGCAGTTATTAATAATGTTTGTGCTAGCAGATTTTATCCAGTGGAACGTTCATAAACAATTGCATAGAAGACCCTGGCTTTGGGAGTTTCATAAGATCCACCATAGCGTAAAAGAGATGGGCTTTGCTGCGCAGTTCCGGTTCCATTTTATGGAAACCATTATATATAAGACTGTACAATACGTTCCATTGGCCATGATAGGCTTCGGGATTAAGGAATTCTTTGTGGTACATATGTTCGCCGTATTTATAGGGCATTTGAATCACGCTAATCTTGGCTGGAATTATGGAATTTTTGGCTATATATTTAATAATCCCAAAATGCATATCTGGCATCACTCGAAGAAACTTCCAAAGGAGCATCCATATGGAATGAATTACGGACTTAGTCTGAGCATCTGGGATTATATTTTCGGTACGGCCTATGTTCCGAGAAACGGTAAAGAAATTGAAATAGGATTCAGTGGAGATGAGAATTTCCCTGAAGATTTTGGAAACCAAACCTTGTTTCCATTTATAAAGAAGAATAAAATAAAAACAAATCAAATTTAAAATCGAATATGATGACTATAAAACAGTTTAAAGATGATGCGTTGGCTCATTTTTCCTATGCCATAGTAAGCAACGGAGAAATGGCCCTTGTAGACCCTTCAAGAAATCCAATGGATTATTATAGATATGCTGAAGAACAGGATGCTAAAATTGTTGCGGTTTTTGAATCACACCCGCATGCAGATTTTCTAAGCAGTCATATGCAAATTCATGAAGAGACAGGAGCTACTATTTACGTAAGCAAACTGGTAGGAGCAGACTATCCTCATAAAACTTTCGATGATGGAGATACTCTAACTCTTGGTGATGTTAAGTTTAGCGCCATAAATACACCTGGACATTCGCCAGATAGTATCACTATTGTTGCGGTAGATGGAGATAAAACTGCGTTATTCACTGGAGATACTTTGTTTATTGGAAATGTGGGGAGACCAGATCTTCGTGAAAAGGCTGGAAATATGACCTCGAAGAGAATAGACCTCGCAAAGCAGATGTATAATACAATCCAAACGAAATTTACAGACTTGCCAGATGATGCCCTGGTATACCCGGCGCATGGGGCAGGATCACTTTGTGGAAAGAATATGAGCGATGCTTCTTCCAGTACGCTTGGTAATGAACGTCAGGGGAACTGGGCTTTTAAAGATCAAACAGAAGATGAATTCGTAGAAGAGATCCTTAAAGACCAGCCTTTTATTCCCCATTATTTCGGGTTTAATGTAGATATTAATAAAACCGGCCCGGAAAATGTTCAGCGCACCAAATGGGCTAATAAGCTTAAATTGAATATTGATGAGGTAGAAGAAGGAGCTTTGGTGGTAGATACTCGCGATGAAGAGGCATTTAAAAATGCACATCTTCCTGGTAGTATCAATATTATGGCCCGTTCTGAAAAAGATAAATATGAAACCTGGCTTGGTGCCATCATTCAGCCGAATGAAGAATTCTACCTGGTGATAGATTCTGTAGACAAGCTTGAAGAATTGCTTGAAAGAACTGCGAAGATAGGATACGAAAAACAGGTAAAAGCTGTGGTTACTCTTAGCAGCAAGGTTGGAAAGAAATCTGAGCAGCTTGATGTAGATGATTTCAAGAAGAATAAGGATAACTACACCATAGTAGACATCCGTAATAAGAGTGAGGTTGAAGAAGGAAAGATCTTTGAAGATGCTATTTCAGTTCCTCTGAATGAATTAAGGGATAATGCTGCTGAAATTCCTTCAGATAAACCTGTAGTAGTACATTGTGCCGGTGGATATAGATCTGCAGCAGGTAGTAGTATCCTGGACAAGAAATTCCAGAATACAAAGGTATACGACCTAAGCGAGGCCATAAAAGATTTTAAATAATCTACCTCTCTTTTAAAACCCAAAACCCGGAAGTAAATTCCGGGTT
>JAHELO010000221.1 GCA_024644145.1 Christiangramia sp. | reverse complement strand
TTATCCCGGTCAGGTTAAGATCACGGTAATTCGTGAGACCAGGGCAGTCAATGTCGCAAAGTAAAGAATTGTTTTACCAGTTATAAGCAAAAAGGCCGTTCTACTGAACGGCCTTTTTTTATAAATTAATCTTTTTCCAATACTGACTAGTACGTTATGATTAATCATCATAGATATTCTTATAAGAATTTCCTTCAGTTTCAAAGAACTTACCGTTTACATATCTAAAGTGATAATCCAGAGCGGCGATTTCCTGCATATCCTCTTCGTCTAACTGATATCCTGCGCTCATCAGGTTTTCCTTTATGCGCTTTTCATTTGTAGATTTCGGGATCACAGCCGTACCACGTTGTTCACTCCATTTTATAAGGATTTGTCCGGGACCGGCACCATGCTTTTTAGCAATTTTAATAATGGTAGGATTCTCCAAAAGGGAAGGTTCGTCTGCGGCTTTCATGGCATCTGGCCTGTCGCCACTTCCCAGAGGAGAGTATGCCGTAACATTAATGGAGTTTTTACTGCAAAATTCTAAAAGTTTATTCTGTTGCAAATAGGGATGAAGCTCCACCTGGTTCATTTCTGGGGTATGATCTGTATCCTTCATTAAAGATTCCAGCTTTGGAATACTGAAATTGGAAACGCCAATGTGCTTCACTAACCCCTCTTCTTTAGCCTTTACCATCTCATTCCATGTTTCTATCAAAGGAACCTCCTCCAGGGATAAGTAATCTTCATCCTTCTCGGGAAATCCTACGCCGGGCTTAAATGCTACCGGCCAGTGCATTAAATAGAGGTCTAAATAATCTAGTTGCAGATCTTTTAAGGTTTGTTTTAGCGCTGGAATAACATCGTCTTTTTTATGGGCATTGTTCCATAATTTTGAGGTAATCCAGACATCCTCCCGCTTTATTTTTCCCTCCTTAAAAATATCATTGAACGCTTCTCCAATTTCTGCTTCATTTTCATATACAGCTGCACAGTCAATATGTTTGTAACCATTATTCAATGCTGTTTTTACGGCTTTTGTGACTTCACCTTTATCAGATTTCCAGGTTCCGAGGCCAATTGCATCCATCGTATCCCCGTTCTTAAATTTTAATTGCTTCATAATTCAGTTTTTTATGAAGTTAAGCATAATGCTATTTGGGAGAAAAATTTGAGATTGGTTTAGCAGAATTTTAATATCTACTTCCGTGGATGATAAGTTTCCATAACCTCTCTTAGATGCGTTCTGTCAACATGCACATAGACTTCTGTGGTTGTAATGCTCTCATGACCTAACATTTGCTGTATAGCCCTAAGGTCGGCCCCATTTTCCAGTAAATGAGTAGCAAAAGAATGCCTGAAGGTGTGGGGGCTTACTTTTTTCCGGATTCCGGCAGCTTCCGTTAATCTTCTTACGATTGTAAAGATCATAGCCCTGGTAAGCTTATTCCCTCTACGGTTCAGAAATAATGTATCTGTAGCTTCAGGTTTTATATCCTGATGTATTCTCACCTCGTCTTTATAGATGCTTATATACTTTATAGTATACTCAGAAATTGGTACAAATCTCTGCTTATCTCCTTTGCCGGTAACTTTTATGAAACCTTCCTTAAAGAACAGGTCTGAAATCCTGAGATCTATAAGTTCTGAAACCCGTAAGCCGCAACCGTATAATGTTTCTATAATTGCCCTGTTGCGTTCTCCTTCTTTTTTCCCGAGGTCTATCGCATTTATTATCCTGTCTATTTCCTGGATGGAAATGGTATCAGGTAATTTTCTGCCTGTCTTTGGGGATTCCAGTAGGTCCAGTGGATTATCATTCCGGTAATCTTCAAATACCAGGTAGCTAAAGAAACTTCGCAATCCCGATATTAATCGAGACTGAGACCTCGCATTAAGTTCTTTAGAGATGCTGTAGATAAATTCCTGAATGGTTTTTTCGGAGATATTAACCGGACTTATATCAATTTGATTAACATCCAGGTATCGCATTAATTTTTGAATATCCAGACTGTAATTTTCGATGGAGTTCGTGGAAAGTCCGCGTTCCAGCTTTAAATAATGCCGGTAATCCTGTAGCGCATTCTGCCATTTCATGTGTTAAATATAAGTATAATCAGGCTTCACTTTTGGTAATACTTTAAAGTTGGCTAACATTTTTTTAACAGGCTGTATCCTACTTTTGAGCCAAACAAAAAACAGAAAATGATGAAAAAGACTTTTTTATTATTAGTAATGGTAATGGTAGGAGTTAGTACTACTTCAAGCGCACAGGAATATTGGAATTTCGGAATTAAAGGAGGAGCCAATATTACCAATATGACTTCAGACGGTTTTGAAAACAATAAGAGCAGAACCGGCTTCCACCTGGGAGTACTGGCAGAGATTCCGGTGAGTGAGAAATTTTCGGTTCAGCCGGAAGTATTGTATTCTACTCAAGGAACTGAAGATGAGGGCGCAAATTTTAAAGATGAGTATAGACTGGATTATATCCAATTACCAGTAATTGCAAAGTTCTATCTGATAGATGGATTGGCGCTGGAAGCCGGACCATCTTTTAACTTCCTTGTAAATGAAGAGTATAACTTTGAAAGCAGCCTGTTGGATGTGAGGGATAATTCTGAGTATGCAAGTACTTTTGAATTTGGAGGAGCACTTGGACTTTCTTACAAATTGAATAATGGATTTTTCCTAAACGGAAGATATACGCAGGGCTTTACTGATGTTTTTGATGGAGATAGTTTCGACGATGATGCAATCAAGAATAACGGATTTCAATTGGGGGTAGGATTCCAATTCTAAACCCGGTCACCTATGAAAAGGAAAAAGCGAAGATTTATTTCTTCGCTTTTTTTATTCAGGCACGTTATGAAAGAAAATGATTCCTCGAAATTTAAGAGACAAAGAATAAAATTTTATTTATTGTGCTGTTAATTGATAATCAGGTGTTTATATTTTTTATAAATTTAATCCTAGTAACAATCTAAATCATTTAATATGAAAAAGCTATTGATTATCGGGGCATTGATCTTTTCTTCCATTTCATATGCTCAGGGTTTTAAGGCTGGCCTTAATGTAGGAGTTCCAACCGGGGATGTATCAGATTTTTATAATCTACAGGTTGGAGCAGATGTAGGATATACGTTTTCTGTATTGCCTGGTCTTACGGTTGGTCCTATGCTGGGTTATATGAATTTTTTTCCTGAAGATTCAGATCTTTCAGATAACGGTCAGTTTTTGCCAATTGCCGCGTCAGGGAGATATGGTATTACAAATTCTTTTTTCCTCGGAGCAGATCTTGGTTATGGTGTTGGAATAACTGATGGTTTGGATGGAGGCTTTTATTACCGGCCTCAGATAGGTTATGATTTTGGGCTAATTGGTCTTATTGCATCTTATTCAGGGGTAAGCGTAGACGGAGGCAGCTGGAGCTCGGTTAATCTGGGATTTGAATTTGGTTTATAACATTCTAGGCTAATTTAAAATTTTTAAGCGAAGGGAAATCTTCGCTTTTTTTATAAGGCGGCGTCGAAAGATCGTCTGGTCTTAGTAATTTTCAGAAATTATCAGGATATTTCACTCTGCTAAATTTACTTTATGAAACTACTTATACTTAATGGCCCTAATCTAAATCTTCTGGGTACCCGTGAGCCGGAAACTTATGGTAACAAAAGCTTTGAGGATTATTTTTCAGACCTGCAATTCAAATTCAGAAATATTGAACTTTCTTATGATCAAACCAATATAGAAGGTGAATTGATAGATAAGATACAACAGGCCCGAAATGATTTTGACGGTATTATTCTGAATGCCGCGGCATATACCCATACTTCCGTGGGAATAGGGGATGCAGTGGCTGCCGTACATATTCCCGTGGTAGAAGTTCATATTTCTAATACTTTCTCAAGGGAAGATTTCAGGCATTCATCTTATATCTCAAAGAATGCCGCTGGAGTGATCATAGGTTTTGGATTGAAAAGTTACGATCTGGCCATTCAAAGTTTTATTGACATGGGAAATGCATAAATCTTACCTCAACTGGAGT
>JAHELO010000220.1 GCA_024644145.1 Christiangramia sp. | reverse complement strand
CCTTTTGCATGGCGGCATCGATCTTGTCATATAGGGGGGCATTAAGTTCGTTTCGCTTCATTTGCATCATCACTGAAGCTTTCTGACGGAAACCTTTAATATTGTTTTCTATTTCTATGATCTCTTCTTCTTTTTCCTTTCTTACGGTTTCAACAAGACTGGCAACGGTTTCCTGATATGTTTTTACCAGGGATTCGTATTTCTGAATAGTGGTTTTTAACTCTGCCTGTAATTCTTCATTATAATTTTCCAGACTTTTATTTACATCTGCCGTTTCAGGTAATTGAGAAAGGATATATTCAGCATCGATGGTGCCAATTTTAGATTGCGCATTTGATGAGAATGCAAAGAACATCATTAGGATTACTAAGCTTAATTGTTTCATTATGTGATATTTTTTCACAAATATAACAGCCTGAGTAGAATATAGCTAGGCTTTTATTTTAAAAAGCTTAGGCCGGTTTATCCAGAACGCTGGTCCCTTTTTCTACAAAAGCTTTGAAATCTTCCATATATACTTTGGATTGTTTCTTGAACATCCCCGGCATTATCCAGCCAAAAATTTTCATAAAACCACTGAACCTGAATTCATTATCTGTTTTCCAAAGAGTGTTGTTCTCAAGGGTGGGTGAAAATCTGTTTATCTGGTAATTATACACCCCTTTAGCTTCGTATGTGGCACTAAATTCGTCTGGCAGATTATTTTTAATAATGGTTTCAGTCATTTCTACTTTTTGCCTTCCCATATCATATTTAAGCAAACTCTGAGATCCTACTTCGCCATCTTTGCCGTTGATGGGCTTTATAAATATAAATCCGCGCTGCCAGTGTTTCATGTTTTCCGGGTTAGAAAACTTCTCCACCACTTCTTTTCGGGGCTTATTTATAACGATTTCCTGCTCGTATTTCATAATTGTTTGATTAACTGTGTTTTAAATATAGTGCAGAATTAAATACTTTCGAAATTTATAATTTAAATCTCCTGTTTTCGTTATGCCTTTAGCTTGCAGAACCTTAACTAATTCTTATTTTTGCCAGAATAGGTTTATTATTACCGAATAATGAATCCTTCTGGCATTTAATTTGTGAATGCTAAAAAAATTGATTTTGAAGAAGAATTTTAGCAGATTTATTTTGGTTCTTATTACCCTGGCTCTGGTTAGTTGTGACTATTTTCAGCAGGCAGACGATCGTAAGGTGATGGTTAGGGTTAATGACTCTTATTTGTACGAGGAAGATTTACAAAGTTTGATCAATGAAAATACGTCTGCAGAGGATAGTGCTATAATTGTATCTAATTATATCACTCGCTGGGCCACACAACAGTTGTTAATAGACAGGGCAGAGCTTAATTTACCCCAATCGCAGCAAAAGGAATTTGACGAGCTGGTTAATAATTACCGCAATGAGTTGTATACCAATGCTTATGCAGATGCAGTTGTTTCCAGAGACCTGGATACGACATTAAACCGTGAGGATGTTGAGAGTTATTACCAGCAGAACAAGGAGAACTTTATTCTTAGCGAAGACCTGGTTAAGCTTCGTTACATAAACCTGGCTAAGAATATTAATAATCTGGATGAGATTAAGAACAAATTAAAGCGATTCAATGATAAGGATCAGCAGGATCTTTTAGATATGGCCATCCAGTTTAAGAATTATTCAATGAACGATTCCGTTTGGGTGAAGACCAAAACGGTATACGATAAAATTGGTCCCCTCTCTGTAGAGGATCGGTCAAGCTTGCTTAAGAAATCTAATTTTATAGAATTGCAGGATTCACTAAATGTGTATCTTGTGTACGTAAATGATGTTTTAAGCCGAAATGAGCAGGCTCCCATGGAATACGCTTCGGCAACCATTCGCGAGATCTTACTGAATAAACGTAAGCAAGCGTTAATAAAGGAATTAGAAAAAGATATTACTAAAGATGCAATTAAGAATAATGAATTTGAAATTTTCAATTAAACCTGTTTTAGTAGGCTTCGGTGTTATGCTTTCCTCGATGGGATACGGTCAGGAAGTAATAGTTACAGACAGTACATCTATCCAGCCAGATGCAGAGGTGAAAAAGGTAGAAGAAAACCAGCAGGGTACACAGCGAAAAAAGGTTGATGGAATTGCCGCAGTAATAGGTAAATATATTATCCTGGAGAGCGATATAGATCTTATGTACAAGGATATGCAAAGCCAGGGAATGTCTACGTCTGAAGTGACGGACTGTAACCTTGCCGGATCCTTGATGGAGAATAAGCTATATGCTCACCATGCGATACAGGATAGTATAATTATTCCAGATGCACAGATAAATGGGATCGTAGACCAGAGATTGCAGGGGCTTGCGCAACAGGCAGGTTCTATGGAGAAGATCCTGGAATTCTATAATAAAGAGAGCGAGGCTGAGCTAAGGGCAGAGATCTTTGATCTAACCAAGCAAAGCCAGTTAACTCAAAGAATGCAGCAGAAGATCATAGAAGAAATTGAGATTACGCCGGAAGAAGTAAGGCAATATTATAATAAAATGAAAGAGAAGCCAATGTTTGGTACAGAGGTGGAACTTTCTCAGATCGTTATTGAACCAGAAATTCCTGAATCTGAAAAGCAAAAGATCATAGACAGGCTTAACGAGTTCAAGGCAGATATCGAAGATAACGGAGCCAGTTTTTCAACTAAGGCGGTTCTATATTCCCAGGATCCGGGAACGGCATCAGATGGTGGGCGAATCACGCTTACAAGAAAGGATGCTTTTGTAAAGGAATTTAAGGATGTGGCCTTCAGCCTTCAGGAGGGAGAGATTAGTGAACCTTTTGAAACTGAGTTTGGATACCATATAATCCAGGTAGATAAAATTCGTGGGCAAACCGTTGAGCTTAGACATATTCTCCTTATACCAGATGTAACCAATGCATCTGTAGAAGCTGCAAAGGCTGAAATAGATACAATAAGAAATAAAATAATTGCCGGGGAGCTTAAATTCGCTGATGCCGCGAGAGAAGCTTCAGATGAAGAAGAGACTAAAAACGAAGGTGGTAAGCTTATTAACCCGCGTACCGGTGATACAAGATTTGAACTTACTAAGATAGATCCACAACTTTTCAAACAGGTGGAAAGCCTTGAAGAAGGAGAGGTTTCTTTGATCTTAACCCAGCAAGACAGAACAGGTAGACCTCAGTTTAAGATCATAAAGGTGACTAAGAAGATAGAAGAGCATGAAGCCGATTATGCTACAGATTATCAAAAAATAAAAGAACTTGCACTTAGAGATAAGCAATTGAAGGCGATAGAAAAATGGCAGAAGGAGAAAATCAATGATACCTATATTAAAGTGAATGGTAAATACCGCGATTGCGATTACACCAGTAACTGGGTTAAAAACTAAAATATAATATGAGTGACGTAGCACTGGTAGAAAGATTAGTAGATAAGCATCGCGATCTAAAAAGTGAGATCGCGAAAGTTATCGTAGGTCAGGATGAGGTGGTGAACCAGATCCTGCTTTCAATTTTCTCTGGTGGTCATTCCTTATTGATCGGTGTGCCTGGCCTGGCCAAGACATTAATGGTCAATACTATCGCCCAGGCCCTGGGCCTGGATTTTAAAAGGATCCAATTTACTCCAGACCTTATGCCCAGTGATATTCTGGGAGCAGAAATTCTGGATGAAAACAGGAAATTTAAGTTTATAAAGGGACCAGTATTTACCAATATACTTCTGGCAGATGAGATAAACAGGACACCTCCAAAAACCCAGGCAGCACTTTTAGAAGCCATGCAGGAAAGATCTGTTACAGTCGCAGGTCATCATTACAAATTGGATCTACCTTATTTCGTGCTGGCCACTCAAAACCCTATAGAGCAGGAAGGGACTTACCCCTTGCCCGAAGCCCAGCTAGACCGGTTCATGTTTGCTATAAAACTTGATTACCCGAGCTTTGAGGAAGAGGTAGATGTTGTAAAAAGTACTACTACAGATGATTTTAAAACGGTAAATCCACTTTTTTCTGCTCGTGAGATCTCAGACATTCAGCATGTTA
>JAHELO010000219.1 GCA_024644145.1 Christiangramia sp. | reverse complement strand
TTTTCACCTTTACATTTCCAAATTTTAACCAGTCATTGGTAACTCTAACTCGTATGGATCTAAAACCTAAATATGAAAAATACAAGGTATCATTAACTGTTGCCTGAAGGTTGAATTCTCCGTTCTCACCGGTAACCGCACCCTTTACCTGATTTAGATTTACAATATGTACATTTTCTATAGGTTTATCGTTCGCAGCGTTCATAACTGTACCAGAAACCATATCCTGAGCAGAGAGATATCCTGTAAATAGGAGGAAAAATATAAAGAAGGTGTTTTTCATAACAATCGAGGCTAAAAATATAAAATCCCTATAAAAAACAATGCCAAACTTAGAGATTAAGTTTGGCATCTATTTAATTTATTAGGCTTTGGATCGCCTTCTCTTTATTGAGTTTTCAATATTCTTATTGCGGCTGCCTTTTCTTGAGCCTTTATCGTCTCTTTTCTCAGATCTTCTCTTGCCGTTGAATTTACCTCCTTTATTATCATCAAAACTTCTGGAGTTTCTGCGTCCACCGCCGCCACCGCTGCGTTCTCTTCTTCTACCACCACCTCGTTCAGATTTTTGGTCTTTGGTAACCTCTACATTAACAAACCTACCGTTTTGCTTGTAATCTGTGAAGGTTTTAAGGATTAGGTCTGTATGTTTTTCATCAGTATTAAAGAAAGAGAAACTTGCTTTACAGTCTACCTTGAAAATATCGTCACGCTCTAAATTCAGTTCTTCTGTAAGGAAATCTTTTAAACTCTTCCAGTCATATCCATCTTTAGAACCTACATTGATGAAATATCTGGTGTTTCCTTCAGAAACTTCAGGTCTGCCACCGGCAGAATCAGATGTAAGATCTGGAGCTTTTTCATAATAATTGAAAAAACGAGTGAATTCTACCGAAAAGAATTTTTTGATCAATTCTTCCTTGGTGAAATCTTCCAGAGCTTCATTTATGGCTGGTAAATAAGGATCAATTTCATGGTTGATCTCAGTTTTCTTAATATCATTGGCAAGATGGAATAACTGAATCTTACAGATCTCTTTCCCGTCTGGGATAGACTTTTCATCAAATTTCTGCTGGATGATCTTCTCAATAGTTCTGATCTTACGAACTTCACTCTTGGAGATAATTACCATAGAAACTCCGTTTTTCCCCGCTCTACCTGTTCTACCACTACGGTGAGTATAGGTTTCTATCTCATCTGGCAGTTGATAATTAATAACATGGGTAATATCATCTACATCTATACCACGTGCGGCAACATCTGTTGCTACCAGCATCTGGATCTGGCGGCTTCTAAAGCTTTTCATCACCAGGTCACGCTGATTCTGACTAAGGTCTCCGTGAAGTGCTGCTGCATTATAACCATCTTCGATTAATTTTTCAGCAACCTTTTGGGTGTCTCTTTTCGTCCTGCAGAAAATCACAGAAAATATTTCCGGATTTGCATCTGCAAGCCTTTTTAAGGCGTCATATCTATTACGGTGATTTACCAGGTAATATTCGTGAGATACATTAGAGGTACCTGTATTTTTTGAACCTACAGTAATCTCTATAGGGTCTTTCATGAACTTCTTGGCGATCTTTGCAACTTCTTTAGGCATAGTTGCAGAGAATAACCAGGTTTTCTTTTCTTTTGGGGTATGTGAAAGAATGCTTTTAATGTCTTCATAGAATCCCATATTAAGCATTTCATCAGCTTCATCCAGCACACAATATCCTATAGAAGAAATGTTAGCTAATTTTCTTCTGATCATATCCTGCATTCTACCCGGAGTAGCGACAATAATCTGCGCTCCTCTTTCTATAGATCTGGCCTGGTCTGTAATACTAGCTCCTCCATATACAGCCACAACGTTTAAAGATTTTTTATACTTCGAGTAATTTTTGATCTCGTTAGTAATCTGTAAACATAGTTCCCTGGTAGGAGAGAGGATTAATGCCTGGGTCTTTTTAGAGCCGGCATCGATTTTTTGGATAAGAGGAAAACCAAAAGCAGCTGTTTTACCGGTTCCGGTCTGTGCTAAAGAAACAAGGTCTGTTTCTTGGTCTAATAAAATTGGGATTGATTTTTCCTGTACTTCACTTGGAGTTTCAAACCCCATGTCTTCAATGGCCTTAAGCAAATCTGCGTCAAGTCCAAGTTTTTGGAATGCGTTCATTCGTTTTTTGTAAGTATTCGATTATAATATGTAAGTGTTACATAAGAAGCGAATCGACATACTTAAACCTAAACTTCCAGTAACACATCCTCACCCTGAGGAATTTCAAGCGGCAAATGTACACTTTTATTTTCAGTTTCAGCATTTTCACGAAGATTTTAAGTTTATACTGCTTAAAATCAGGTGATTATAAAGGTTTTGTCGTTATTGGATAGGTGATTGAACCTCATTTTCATTATAAAAACCTTTTCCTTTTATGAGAATAGAAGCAATTTTAGACGAAAAACTGAACTAAATAGTCGTTGTTTTTTTAACTACTGAGATAAATATTCAATAAGTGCTCTAAAAGCGATCCCCCGATGGCTTATTGCAGATTTCTCTTTTAAATCCATTTCCGCAAAACTCTTGTTGAAACCTTCTGGCTGAAAAATGGGATCATAGCCAAAACCGTTGGTACCTCGTTTCTCTTCCAAAATACTGCCTTTACAAATTCCGGTGAACAGGTTCTCATTGCCATTAAGGTTCAGGGCGATCACAGTTTTGAACCGGGCGCTCCTATCGTCCCTTTCTTTTAGTTGATTTAAAAGCTTGTCTACATTTGCTGCATCGTTTTTTTCCTCTCCGGCATATCTCGCAGAATAAACCCCGGGCGCTCCGGCCAGTGAATTAACTTCAAGACCCGTGTCATCGGCAAAACAATCGTAACCATAATTATTTTTCACATATTCTGCTTTAATTATGGCATTTTCATCAATAGTAGAACCGGTTTCAGGGATATCTTCGTGGCAGTTAATATCGGTAAGGGAAAGCAATTCGATATTGTTAGGCAGTAAACTTTGAATTTCCCTGAGCTTATTAGGATTGTGAGTTGCAAAAACTAATTTCATAAATTTTAATTATCTGTGATGGTAAGGTTCGTTTTTTAAAATTGTAAAAGCCCGGTATAACTGCTCTGTAAAAAACAATCTTACCATTTGATGGGAAAACGTCATTTTAGATAGCGATATTTTAGAATCGGCTCTTTGGTACATTTCATCTGAAAACCCATAAGGTCCGCCTATTACAAAAACCAGGCGCTTAAGCCCGGTATTCATGCGTTTTTGAATGTATTCAGAAAATGTTTCAGAACCAAACTGTTTCCCGTTTTCATCCAGCAGAACTACAAAGTCTGAATTTTGAAATCCGGATAGTAAAAGCTCACCTTCCTTAGTCTTCTGCTGTTTCTCATCCAGGTTTTTTACCTTTTTAAGATCAGGGATAATCTCATATTCATATTTAATGTAATGCTTAAGCCTATCTGAATAGATCCTGATTAACGACTCGAGTTCTTTTTTATCGGTTTTTCCTATACAGACTAATTTTATTGTCATCCCGTGATTTTAGTACAGACTTTACTACATTTACAAAAATAAGCAGAGAAAAATGATCTCACCGGAACAATTCGAAAAAGAAATTGATTTAATTATTAAAAATGCCATAAGAGAAGATATTGGTGACGGAGATCACAGTTCGCTGGCCTGTATCCCTGCAGATGCTACAGGAAGGGCAAAGTTACTGGTAAAGGACGAAGGTGTACTGGCAGGGGTTGAATTTGCCAAAAGAGTGTTTGAATACGTGGATCCCCAAATGGAGATCGATATAAAATTGAAAGATGGTGATACTGTAAAATATGGTGATATCGCTTTCTATATAAAAGGAAGGTCTCAGTCCATTTTAAAATCTGAAAGACTGGTGCTAAATGCTATGCAGCGCATGAGCGCAATTGCCACCAAAACGGCAGAGTACGTAAAGGAACTTCAAGGTACAAATACAAAAATCCTCGATACCAGAAAGACAACACCGGGTATTAGAGCTCTTGAAAAATGGGCTGTGAAAATAGGA
>JAHELO010000218.1 GCA_024644145.1 Christiangramia sp. | reverse complement strand
TCTTGTTGGTGAGTGCCCCCGGGTATTCACAACAGCTCCCTCAGTTTACGCAATATATGTATAACACGATCTCTATTAACCCTGCCTATGCAGGTAGTAGAGATGGATTCTCAACTGTGGGACTTCACCGCAGCCAGTGGGCCGATCTTGAAGGAGCGCCTACCACCCAAACGCTCTCCCTGCATTCCCCGTTAAGGAATGACAAGGTGGGATTAGGGCTCTCGGTGATCAATGACAACGCCGGGTATGAGAATTATACCTATGCCTACGGGGATTTCTCCTATCGCCTGGACCTGAGCGCCGATGTTACCCTGCGCCTGGGCCTTAAAGCCGGGATGAGCTATTACAATCTCGAGGAAGAACTCTTTACAGATCCCCAGGTGATGAACGATCCATTTTTTCAGGATCAGATCAACCGGTGGACCCCTAACTTCGGGGTGGGATTCTATCTCTCCTCCCAGAACTGGTATGTTGGAGGCTCTGCTCCCAAGCTGATCAATAACGACAATAACGAGTATAACGAATATCTCGCCCTGGAACAGGTGCATTACTACCTTACCGGTGGATATGTATTCGATCTTAGCGACAATGTAAAGCTGAGACCCACTACCCTTTTCAAGGCGACCAAAGGAGCTCCGCTATCGATAGATATCTCGGCCACCACCATCTTCAATGAGAAGTTCTATCTGGGGGCCAACTATCGTATCGAGGATGCCATTGGAGGATTTCTGGACATTCAGTTATTTGACGGGTTCCGGGCCGGGTATGCCTATGAGTATCCTATCTCAGACATAAGACCCTATACCTCGGGTTCACATGAGATCCTGCTTATCTATGAATTAAGAGCGAAGAATACCAGGTATAAATCACCCCGTTTCTTTTAATCTAAAGACTTGTTGATCATGAAAAATATATACACCTTATTCCTAATCCTGCTCTCCTGCTCCCTGCTGCAGGCGCAAAGTGGAAAACAAAAAAAGGCAGACAAGCTTTATAAAGATTTTGCCTATCTACAGGCAACCGATGTTTATAAGGAACTTATTGAGAAAGGTTATAATGTGACCTATAACTCTCAAAAACTGGGCGATGCCTATATGATGCTGCGCAGCCCGGAGAATGCCGTTCATTATTACGGAGATGTTATCGAAGATACCACCATCTCTCCTGAGTATTACTATAAGTATGCACAGGCCCTGCGCGGGGTAAAACGATATGACGAATCCAGGCAGTGGCTTAAAAAATACCTCGATAGTGGAAACCGCTCCAAAGAGGTTCGCGAGATGATGGAAAAAAGCGAATACAAGAGCAAATCCACCTATCGGTTGCAGCCTTCCCAGTTCAATACCGAAGTGAGTGACTTCGGGGTCTTTGTAAAAGATGATAAAGTATACTTCGTCTCGGCCAGAGCCCAGGATCCAGGGGTAAAAGAAAAAACCTATAACTGGAACGGGGAACCTTTTCTAGATATCTATGTGATGGATAAAGCCTCCGGAAACATAAGTCCGGTGAAGGGAGAGATCAATACTAAACTACACGATGGCCCGGCGGTGATAAGCCCAGACGGGAAGACCATGTATTTTACCAGGAACAATTACCTGGGAAAGAAAGAAGGAAAAAGAGATAAAGAAAAGACCAATCATCTTAAGTTATATGTCGCAAACAATTCCGGCAATGGATGGACCGGGGTGAAAGAGCTTAGCTTTAACAGCAACGAATATTCTGTAGGCCACCCTACCCTGTCCCCAGACGGGAAAACCCTTTACTTTACCTCAGACATGCCGGGTGGTATGGGAGGAACCGATATCTATAAAGTAGCTATTGATACTGCCGGGAATTTCAAGGCTCCAGAGAATCTGGGCCAACCGGTAAATACAGAATTTGATGAGACCTTCCCTTTTATGGATAAAGACGGCACCCTCTACTTCTCCTCCAACGGGCATGCAGGTTTGGGCCTATTCGACATCTTTAAACTGGAAGAAGGACAGGTAGACAATCTCGGAGAGCCGGTGAACAGCAGTATGGATGATTTTGCCTATTTCCAGGTAACAGATTCCAAAGAAGGATATATCTCTACCAATCGTGGTGGAGGCAGTGATGACATTTATGTATTCAATAAACTCAATCCGCTGATCCTGAAAGGACAGGTGACCGATGCCATCAACAAAAAACCCATCCCGCAGGCTACTGTAAGACTGATGGATCAGGACAACCAGCAGATCGCTTTTCTGGAAACAGATATGGATGGGAATTTTCAAACAGAAATACAGCGCGATCAAACCTTTCCTGTAGAAGCCAAGGAAATAAAATATGAAACCTTTAAAGGGCAGGTAAGCAGTATGGATGCCGATGAGAAGGATGAACTACGATACGATATACAGCTGCAGCCGGTTAAGGACCTGGATTACCTGGCCGAGATAGAAAACATCTATTTTGACTTCGACAAGTCTAACATTAGACCCGATGCTGCGAAAGAGCTGGACAAGCTGGTGAAGCTGATGAAAGAAGAATATCCAGATCTTGTAATTGAGATAGGCTCTCATACAGACCGAAGAGGAAGTAATGCCTATAACGAAAAACTGGCCGAACGAAGAGCGAAGGCTACTTATGACTACCTGATCTCTAAGGGAATTTCCCCAGACCGGATAGGTACCTATAAAGGCTATGGAGAAACTAAACCCGCAATAGACTGTGAGCGATGCACTGAAAAAGACCACCAGTTGAACAGAAGATCCATGTTTAGTGTGGTAGAAATGGATATAAATAAATAATACAAAAAGGCTATAACCACTATTCCCCCCGGAAATATTTCCATTAGGAGATTAAAATAGGGAAATAGCCTTTTTTATAAGATCATCTTTTCCGATCCCCACATTGGTTAAGAAAGAAAAGGTCCAGCCTCTAGCCTGGACCTTTTTCATTTTATATTTACAGTCATTCTCAACCCAAAATCAGCTATCAGAATTAAACTAACGGTAAGAACTATCATTGCAACATCTCATGGCTTTACAGAGCTACTATGGCCCTTCCCTTAAGCAGGTAATATTCCCTTTCGAAGGCTAAGAGTAAAGGAACCTTCAGCTTCCTTTTAGAAAATATAAAACGAGTCCAATTTAACAATGGAAGTTGGATTTCTGGGTTAACCTGGGATGGGATAAAAATTGATTAGAAAGCCTCAAGCTGGAAAGTATATTTCTAAGCTGGAATAAAATTGAAAAAGGATTGTTTAATTAATTGAAACCTACTTAATTCAGGAAGTATTAATAGGGAGGACATTTATGCAAATTTTCAAGGTCTGAATATCTTGAGTTCGTATTAATGCTTTTCAATTAGGGTATGAACAGCCATCTATTTTACGTGTTAAAATCTCCTAAACAGAGATTGAAGTTTTTTAAAAAGTCTAAAAATTTGAACCGTAGAAATGAAAAGCGTTTTTTAAGAAAAACTTATGTTAAGATTGGCTTTGAGCCTTCAGTAACAGTAAGGCATAAAAAAAAGGGCCAGCCTCTAGCCTGAACCCTTTTTCGATTTGGGGGGAAAACAAACCTTAACGAATTATTTTTTGATAAACATATTGGTAAAATAATTTTTTCCTTCAGCATCCTGTCGCACTGATATTCCAAAATGTGTATAATCCCCTTCTATATTTTCCTTGTGACCCTGGCTCTTTAGCCATGCATTTACTACTGCATCTGATGTTCTGTAACCGAATCCTACATTTTCTGCAACCGCCTGTGCTCCAACCTTATTCATAAGGTGAGATGCGCGACGCGAAAAATTATCGTGACTAACAGAACCCTCTTCTATCATGTATTCATTATGATCTTCTGCTTCTACTGAAAGCTCGGCTAAGGGCTCTAATTCCATTAAACCTAGTGCCTTTCTGTAGATATTGATCTCTTCCAGAATTTCAACTTCAATAGCATTGTAGTTATAAACTGCCTTCTCAACAACTACCTGGTCATAGGCAGTAACTTCGTCATGAATGTTTTCTTTTGAACACGATGTAAGAAAAATCGCACTTAAAATTAACATAAAGCTGGTTAGAGTAAT
>JAHELO010000217.1:3123-4095 GCA_024644145.1 Christiangramia sp. | reverse complement strand
AGAAGGAAAACTATACCTCCAATCTTCAAGAAAAGCCTGATATTTTTACTCATTGGTTTTTTAATTTACCTTTTCAATAATTTGGCCATAGTAAATTTCTAAGGTCGTTATTCATAGCGTCAAGTAAGAATATGAATTTTTTTTCGGAAATTCTGCAACGCGGGATAATAGGTCTCGTCTTTAAAATGAACTAACCCTTCAAAACCAAATAAAATTGATACAGCATAAGCTAATAGAAGCTTGTAAACAAAATAGCCGAAGGGCCCAGCTCAAGCTGTACAACAAATATTGTGACGCGATGTATTATGTGGCTTTAAGATTTCTTAAAGATACGATGGAGGCTGAAGATGCTATGCAAGAAGCTTTTATAAAGGCATTTGAAAAAATACATCAATTTAACGGAGAGGTAACCTTCGGGGCCTGGTTAAAAAAGATCGTCATCAATAAATGTTTAGATAAGTTGAAAGCTAAAAAACTTGAGCTTATCGCGATTAACGAACAGACTCTGGGGACGGTAGAAGAAGAAAATGACTGGCAGATAGAAGATGAGGTTAGTGTGGAAGAAGTAAAACAGAAACTGGAGAATCTGCCTGAAAAATATAAATATCCTCTTAAGCTGTATCTGGTCGAGGGATATGATCATGAAGAAATCAGTGAAATTTTAAATATAACCCAGGTGGCTTCACGAACCCTGGTACATAGAGGAAAGAAGAAATTACAGGATGAACTTAAAACTTTAAGTAATGGCACAGGATATTAGAGAAATGTTCCGAAATGAGGAGCAACCAGGAAACGAGAGGCTGAGAAAGGGGCATCAGAAAAGATTTGAAGCCAGATTAAATAGGGCCCTTCCGGTTAAAAAAGAAAATAAGTACGGAGGCTTGCTTAAGATCGCCTCAGTGATTGTGGTGGCTTTAGGGGTAGGTGCTTTTTTTCTTTTTAATAATAATCAGGATCACCCTTCCCTTAATA
>JAHELO010000217.1:0-3113 GCA_024644145.1 Christiangramia sp. | reverse complement strand
AGAAACTCCAACAGATGATTATCAGGAAGAAAAAGTTCCTACTAATAATCAATACAGGCTGAGTGAGGTATCTCCGGAATTTAAAAAGATTGAGGACTACTATATGGCAAGTGTAAATATTCAACTCGCCAAACTGGAAATGACCCCGGAAAATAAAGAACTTATAGATGCATTTATGAGAAAACTGGAAATCCTGAATAATGAATATTTAGCCTTAAATGCTGAAATTCAGGATTCAGGTATTAACGAAGAAACGGTGGAAGCAATGATCGCGAACTTACAGCTGAGACTGGATCTTCTTAAAAAACTCAAGAACAAATTAAACGAGATTAAACAATCAAAAAACAACAGCTATGAGAACCATCAGGCTTAATTACATTATACTTTTTCTGCTTTTCATCACGGCGGGAAGTTTTGCTCAAACAAAGAAACTTAGCAAAACCTTTAAGACTACCCCAAAGGTGGTGGTAGAACTTGATTCCAGGCATACTAATATCATCATTGAGAACTGGGACCGCAATGAAGTACAAATTGACGCTTTCCTGGAAGGGGAGACAGGAGATAAGGAGAAGACGAAAAAACTTGTGGATTCCTGGAAGTTAGAAACTTCTAATACCAGTGATAAAATTATAATCAAATCTGGTGGGAGTGCGAATTGGAAAATGGATATGCCAATAGATATGGCAGCCCTTGAGGGATCGCTGGCCGAATTGCCTGCCCTTCTCGAGCCTATCATGGGCGACCTGGTAGGTCCTATTCTTAATAATATTGCAGAAAACCCTCTGCCGCCGGGTTTCGCTGAAGAAATGAAAGGAATGAAATTCGATTATGAGGCTTATAAAAAGGACGGAGATAAATATCTGGAGAAATGGGAGGCAGATTTCGAGAAGAAATTCGGGAAGGAATATGAACAGAAAATGGAAAAATGGGCTAAAAAGATGGAGAAGGATTCAGAGAAATGGGAGAAGGAATTTGAAGTAAAAATGGAAGCCTGGAGTAAGAATTATGAGAAAGAGATGGAAGCCTGGGGAGAAGAATTCGGGAAAAAGATGGAAGTATGGGGTGAGAAATTTGGAAAACAGTTTGAGGCTCAATTTGATGAGAACTATCACGGAGATTTTATCATGGAAGATGGTAAAACAGTTAAATCCAGAAAAACCATCAAATTGAAGATCCCAGCCGAAGCCAGGTTGGAACTAAAAGTGCGCCATGGCGAACTAAAACTGGGCAGTAGAGTAAAAAATATGAAAGCCGATCTGTCTCACAGTCGGTTTTCTGCAAATCAGATCTCTGGTAAGCAAACGAATATTAAAGCTTCTTATACCCCGGTTAATGTTGGCGTGTGGGATTATGGGGTGCTTACTACAGAATTTGTAAAAAGCTGTAAAATAAATAAAGCCACCAGCATAAAACTGGAGTCTAACTCCAGTGATGTGGTGATCAATGAGCTTGGGAAAACCGGTGTTTTAACGGGCTCTTTCGGGAAGCTTGATATCAATAAGCTAGGAACTGATTTTGAAACCCTGAATATCAGTCTGGAGAACAGCGATCTTAAATTAAAGATGCCAGCTACTGCATTCAATTTTAGTTATAACGGGGTACAGAGTACTATCAAGCATCCTTCAGATTTAAAACTTAAATCCACGAAATCATATGATAATGAACTGCTTAATGGATACAATAGATCCAGGGATGGAAATTCCAATATCACCATTAAAGCGAATTATAGTGATGTGTTGATTAATTAGATCCTAGCGCTTACATTTGGCTACCCAAGCTAAATGTTATGCAAAATTTTTCTGAATTTATATATGGTCTTACCACCGGTTTTACGCCCATAATTGGTAATAATTATAAACATGAAGATTATGTGGCCATAGACCTTTCAGAAAATAATCCCGAGCTTTTAAAACTTGAGGTAGCTTCATCTGAAGCATTTTCTGTTTTTGTTTCAGAATTTCTTCGCAATAGAAAAGCTAAAGCAGCTTTTGGGGGGTATAATGAACTTAGGACCCTTTATAACCGGAGCGAGCTTTTCAATAATATCAAGGCGAACCGAAATATTCACATAGGCCTGGATATCTGGGTGCCGGCATATTCAGACATCCTGAGTCCGTTGGATGGCAAGATCCATAGCTTTAAGGATAATGATAATTTCGGTGATTATGGTCCTACTATAATCCTGGAACACAGTTCCAAAGAAAGGAAATTCTATAGCCTGTATGGTCATCTCTCCCGGAAATCTCTTGAGAACTTACAGTTAAATGCTCCGGTGCAAGCTGGCGAGAAGATCGCTGAACTTGGGGATTTTGAAGAAAATGGTGACTACGCCCCCCATTTGCACTTTCAGGTAATTGAAAATTTACAGGAATATACAGGGGATTATCCCGGTGTAGTAAAAAAAGAAGATCTGAACCATTACCTAAGTAATTGCCCAGATCCTAATTTGTTGCTTAAAATATAGAGTTTATAGGAGATCTCTCCCAACGGTCTAGATGACCTTTCTTATTTAAATTCCTACTGGTTTAGTCTTTACGCTGCGCAATGAAAAACCTCCAAAGTAAGTTCTATTTTTTCTTCACAAAAAACGCTACGATCGCTGAGGTTACCACCCCTACCACAAGGGCGAAGAAAAACGACTGAATAACATATGAGGTAAGATTAAAATATTCTTCAGCTGCTGCTTTTTTCATTGCCCCGCTTTCAACAGAGTATTCAATAATATTTTCAAAGTAATCTGGAGTGATAAACTCATGTGTGATATACATGGCAAGTGGAGATAATATAGCTACAACAATGCTTATCACGATTCCCGAAATAAAACCCTGACTCCAGGTCATTTTGCCGTGATAGAAATTCTTCCGCTTATCCAGGAGCGCCAGGATATATAAAACGATAGCTACAATGGCGAACAAATTGGTGTAAATAGCATGCTGGGCAATATTTTCATCATGCCAGCCCAGGCCTTTTTCCAGGAAGACCCATATCAAGGTTGCAAGGCTGAAAATGATTCCCCACTTAATTTCTATTGAAAATTTTTTCATTGATTGATTAGTTGGTTAGAGATGTTAAATCTAGTAAAATTCCTTCGGACTAGGGGTAAAGAAAAAATC
>JAHELO010000216.1 GCA_024644145.1 Christiangramia sp. | reverse complement strand
AAAGTTTCCTGTCTTGCAGAAGCAATTCTTTTTGAAATTTCCTTTTCCGCAAGGTTTATATTCTGAAGATCTTTGCGTTGCATAAATCTTTAATTTAGATGGTTGGCTGGCTCTTTTTTTCTACTTCTAATCTTTCCTTTTCATATTCTTCACTGAGCCTTCTTTCCAGAATTGGTTCAAGTAAGGTCTTTCTCGGATTTTTCTTCAGGAAAGGGAACAGTTCGATATCATCCTGCATTTTATCCTGCTGGTTTTCAAACTTATTTGTTCCAATCAGGATCAGATCGCCATTATTAAATCTTTCCTGCTCTTCTCTGGCGCTCTCCTTGATTTTTTTCTGAAGTGTACCAGCCTTCAGTTCTTTAAGGAACCCACCGCCTTTTTCGATATCTTTAAAAATATCCAGTGCTTTTTCAGCGAGTTGACGGGTAAGAGATTCAATATAATAAGTTCCTTCGGCTACGTTTCCTACTTTGTCCAGATAGCTTTCGTTTCTCATGATCAATAGCTGATTCCTGGCAATTCTATCTCCAAACTCATTGTTTTTATGATAAATAGCATCATAAGGCATATTGCATATGGTATTTGCTCCCCCCAGAATAGCGCTCATGCTCTCAGTAGTGGTTCGCAGCAAATTCACATTATAATCATAAAGGGTTTTAGTTCGCCTGGTGGGTTGAGCGATCACATGGCAGCTGGTATTAAATCCAAATTCTTTTGCAACCGTGGCATACAGCCATCTTAATGCTCTTATTTTTGAAATTTCGAAGAAATAATCTGAACCTACTGCAATGTTAAACTGAAATGTAAAATTTGCTCTTTTTTCTTCAGGGAAATCGAGTTGATCGAGGTGGTTAAGGTATTCGGTAACCTGTGAAAGGGAATATGCGAGTTGCTGGGGGATGTTCGCACCTGCATTCTGAAATAATCCAAGATTGATACTTATTAAAGACCCAAAATTTGAAACTGTTTTCAGGATAGTATCAAATTTGGCGTGATCTGCCTTTAAGTTTTCAAACCAGTTACCAGTTCGTGCAAGGTTGCCTATAATATCTGTTTGCAGAAAAACCCGGTAATCTTTCTGTTCAATTATCCTGTCAAGTTTCTGTACAAAATCTGAACTAAGAAATTCGGTTTCCAGGTAAATTGAAATTCCAGCAGGAAGGTTTTTGAAAAGAATAGCGCAATCGATTTCTTTATCAGGTAAAATAAACCAGATCGCTTCAGTGCCTTTTCCAAATTTTTCCTGTGCCAGGATATTTGCCTGTTCAGGAGAAGAAACATAAATTTTTTCACAAATGTTCCAATGCGCAGGATTGGTAACCTGCAGGGTTTCCTGGACGTCTTCCGCAGAATAAAATGGTTTAATATCTATACCGTGGAGGGTTTGGGTAACCAGTTTTTCGTTATAATCGGCCCCCTTTAGGTCTGCCTGGATTTTGTGTTTCCATTGTTTTGCAGAAACTTCTTCAAAGTCCTGAAATAACAATTGCTTCATTATTAGTTAGTTTTGATTGGGAAGTTTTGCGAGGTTCTAGTTCACCGTATCATATTCTATAATATAAATGTCTTCATTGGGCCTTTTCATATAATACTTCTGCCGGGCGAACTTCTCAAGCTCTACCGAATCCTGAAGTTTTTCAATTACAGCCTTGTCTTTCGCAATTTCCGTTTGATAATATTTTTTATTATCCTGCAATTCGTTGATTTCCTGATCCAGTTCATGGTGAATGAACCATGAATTGGTATCCAGAAAGAACATCCACCCGGCAAATACAAGGCTTATCAGCACATATTTATTGCTGAAAAACCTGAACCAGGGTTTCTTACGCAGGTCTTTAAATTTCATACGGTTTAAAGATACAAAATTAGGTTAAGCGATCTTTGATTATAGTTTGTACGATATCAACAGCAACAGTATTATATCGGTTGGTAGGAATAATGATATCGGCGAACTCTTTTGTAGGTTCAATAAATTGCTGGTGCATAGGTTTTAGCGTCGTTTGATAGCGCCATAGCACTTCTTCCAGGTCGCGGCCACGTTCAGCAATATCACGTTTTAACCTACGAATAAGTCTTTCATCACTATCGGCATGTACATAGATCTTGATATCAAATAATTCTCTGATCTCAGGATGAGTAAGGATTAAAATTCCCTCTACAATTACCACTTTTCTGGGGTGAATTTCAATGGTTTCTCCGGTTCTGTTATGTTCTTTAAATGAATAAACCGGTTGCTGGATGGATTTCCCAGCTCTTAATTCGGTAAGATGTTCAGCCAGAAGTTCAAAATCGATGGATTTCGGGTGATCAAAATTGATCTTTTTCCGGTCCTCAAAGTTGAGGTGTGAAGTATCCTGGTAATATGAATCCTGTGAGATCACATCTACTTCTTCATTCTTTAATTCTTCAATGATCTGATTAACCACCGTGGTTTTTCCACTTCCCGTACCACCGGCAATACCAATTATAAGCATAGAGTTGAAATTTCGGCAAAGGTAATATTAGTTTTTAAAAACCTTTGGAAGATTTAATGATCAATTTACTGAATGGCCAACCGTATGAAAATAAAAAAAACCGGACGATCAGGTCGTCCGGTTTTTTTTAGGTTTCGAAATAATTATTCTATTATTCGCTTTTCTGAATGGCTTCCACTTCTTCTTTGGTCACCATATCCTTAATATTATTGCTCCAGGAATTCATAACATAATTCATGGCATCTGCTACTTCCTGATCGCTTAATCCCATGGGCGTCATAATATTATCATACTTTTCCCCATTCACGGTAATAGGTCCCTGCATACCATATTTAACACCTCTAATGCTTTCTTCTCTTTTTTCTGTAAGCCAGTTAGAACCGTCAAGAGGAGGGTAGGTGCCGGCAATTCCTTTCCCGGTAGGCAAATGACAGGTTACACAAAGATCTGAATAGATCTTTTTTCCCCGCTCTATACTGGCAGTAAGCGGAGTTTTTTCGCTAGATTTTTCTGAGGATGGGATCACATAAGAATCTTCCTCAGTATCCTTTTCCTTCTGCTCAGATTTACACCCTACCAGGGCAATAAGTCCTATTAACAAGAGTAATTTTTTCATGCTTTTATTTGTTGGTTAATTTGGCAATGCCTTTTCCTTCTATGGCTACATAGATATTCCCATCTGGACCCTGTCTTACATCTCTCATCCTGCCTGAATTTTCCAGTAATTTAATTCTTTTATTGATCTTTTTACCCTCCAGGTCTAAAAGCTCGAGATATTGAAACTTTAAGGAACCTACCAATAGATTCCCTTTTAATTCCGGAAATTTATCTGATGTTATAAAGGCGAATCCACTGGGTGCAATAGAAGGCAACCAGTAAAAAATTGGATCTTCCATGCCGGGTTTCGATCTTTCATCGGTAATTGGTGTGCCGCTGTAATTTTCACCGTATGTAACTACAGGCCAGCCATAGTTAGCTCCTTTTTTGACAACATTAATTTCATCGCCGCCTTTAGGACCATGTTCATGTACCCAAATCTCGCCGGTGTTCGGGTTAAGAATCATACCCTGGGGATTACGGTGGCCATAGGAGTAGATGGCTGCCTTGGCATTTGCCTGTCCTGAAAAAGGGTTGCCTGCAGGAATACTGCCATCATCATTTAGCCTGTAAACTTTACCATTATCCCTGTTTATATCCTGTGGGTTAACGTCACGATCTCCGCGATCGCCAATACTGAAATATAGATAACCTTCTTTATCAAACGCGATGCGGGAGCCAAAGTGCTGCCCCTTATTCGTATTTGGAACGGCTTTATAAAGAATTTCCTTATTTGTTAGTTGGTTGCCAGATAATTTAGCTCGCATTAATGCGGTGTTTCCGCCTTCTCCATTCCCATCTTGAGAAGCGTAGGTAAAATAGATCCAGCCGGTGTTCTCATAATCTGGGTGTAGCACTACATCCAGTAAACCACCCTGCCCGCGGTCATACACTTCCGGTCCATTCTGAATTTGTGTTTTCTTTCCATCTTTAAAATGAATGATCTCACCACTTTTTTCGTTGATTAACATGCTTCCGTCAGGCAAAAAGGTGAAGCCCCATGGGATCTTCAGGCCTTCCACCACCATT
>JAHELO010000215.1 GCA_024644145.1 Christiangramia sp. | reverse complement strand
GCTTATTTTAGCATTCTGGCTTTATATTCTAGTAGATATGGTCCGTTCAGAAATACGTGATAAGTTTTTCTGGATATTATCTATGTTTTTACTTCCTTTTTTTGCCCCGGTCGTGTATCTCTTCAGGCGAAAAAATCTAATTCATTTAAAAACGAATAGATTTAAAACAGAATCAAAATTCAGGTAATTTTATTAAATTCTCAATTTATCACCTGAAATTTGCTTTTTATTGAATTTTCAGCGGTTAAAATTTTAATTTCAGAAATTATTTATACTAAATTCTGAGTATCGCTTCTAATTTTCAAAATCCCTTTAAAATTCCTATTTTTGCAAGACTTTTTTAGAACATAAATTAAACAGAATATGGCATACGATATTGATATGATTAAGAAGGTGTATAGCCAGATGGCAGAACGTGTGAATACAGCACGTGAAGTTGTGGGCAAGCCTTTGACACTTTCAGAAAAGATCCTTTATTCTCACTTATGGGATGGTAAGGCGAATGAGGCTTACACCAGAGGGAAGGATTATGTTGAGTTTTCACCAGATAGAATTGCCTGCCAGGATGCGACCGCCCAGATGGCCTTATTGCAGTTTATGCAGGCCGGGAAGAAGCAGGTAGCGGTTCCAACAACGGTTCACTGTGACCACCTTATCCAGGCGAAAATGGGAGCTGCGATAGATTTGCAATCTGCAAACAAGAGCAGTAGTGAGGTTTTTGATTTTCTGGAATCAGTATCGAATAAATACGGAATAGGATTCTGGAAGCCCGGTGCAGGTATTATTCACCAGGTAGTTCTTGAAAACTACGCATTCCCGGGTGGAATGATGATAGGTACAGATTCTCATACTGTGAATGCAGGTGGTTTAGGAATGGTAGCTATTGGTGTTGGTGGTGCAGATGCTGTAGATGTTATGGCAGGTATGCCTTGGGAGCTTAAATTTCCTAAACTTATTGGAGTTAAACTTACCGGAAAACTATCCGGATGGACTGCTCCTAAAGATGTGATCTTAAAAGTTGCAGGAATTCTTACCGTTAAAGGTGGAACCGGAGCAATTATAGAATATTTTGGTGAGGGTGCACGCTCAATGTCATGTACTGGTAAAGGTACTATCTGTAATATGGGAGCTGAAGTTGGTGCAACCACTTCAACTTTTGGTTATGACGACTCGATGGAGCGTTACCTTAAAGCTACGAACCGTGCAGATGTTGCTGAAGCAGCAAATGAAGTTCGTGAGCACCTAACAGGGGACGATGAGGTTTATGCTAATCCTGAGCAGTATTTTGATGAAGTGATCGAGATCAATTTGTCTGAATTGAAGCCTCACCTTAACGGACCTTTTACTCCAGACCTTGCTACTCCAATTTCTGAAATGGGAGAAAAAGCAAAGGAACATGACTGGCCAATTAATGTAGATTGGGGTCTTATTGGTTCATGTACAAACTCTTCTTATGAAGATCTTACCAGAGCCGCTTCCATTGCCAAGCAGGCAGTAGACAAAAAAGTAAAAGCAAAATCTGATTTCGGAATTAACCCGGGATCGGAGCAAATTAGATATACAGCAGAAAGAGACGGTTTATTACAGATCTTTGAAGATCTTGATGCCACTATCTTTACTAATGCCTGTGGACCATGTATTGGTCAGTGGGATCGTAGTGATAGAAAAGGTGAGGAGAAAAATACAATTGTACACTCTTTTAACCGTAACTTCTCTAAGCGTGCAGATGGAAACCCGAATACCCATGCATTTGTAGGTTCTCCGGAAATGGTTGCAGCTATTGCAATTTCAGGTAGACTGGACTTTGATCCTACCCGGGATAAGTTGATGAATGAAGATGGGGAAGAGGTAATGCTTGATGAACCACAAGGAATCGAACTTCCAGCAAAAGGTTTTGCTGTGGAGGATGCTGGATATATTGCGCCAAAAGAGGATGGTAGCAGTGTTGAAGTAAAAGTAGCACCAGATAGCGAAAGACTTCAATTGCTTACTCCGTTTGAACCATGGGATGGTAAGAACCTTACGGGAGCTAAACTATTGATTAAGGCCTGGGGTAAATGTACCACAGACCATATATCTATGGCAGGACCATGGTTACGTTACAGGGGACACCTTGATAATATCTCAAATAACTGTTTGATTGGAGCTGTAAACGCTTTCAATAAGAAAACCAACTTCGTAAAGAACCAGCTAACTGGAGAATACGACGGTGTTCCTGCAGTACAGAGAGAATATAAGAAGGAGGGAATTCCAACCGTAGTAGTGGGAGACCATAATTATGGAGAAGGATCTTCAAGAGAACATGCAGCAATGGAGCCAAGACATCTTGGAGTTAAGGTTGTGTTAGTAAAATCTTTTGCACGAATTCACGAAACTAACCTTAAGAAACAAGGAATGTTAGGTATTACTTTCGCGAATGAGAGCGATTACGATCTTATCCAGGAAGATGATACTTTCAACTTTGTAGATCTTGAGAATTTCGCGGCAGATACGCCGCTTACGATAGAGATCGTTCATTCTGATGGTAGTAAGGATACTATTAAGGCGAATCATACTTATAATGCACCTCAAATCGAGTGGTATAAGCACGGTTCAGCTCTTAACCTTATCAAGAAGCAAAACGCAGCTTAATTAAGCTGATTATATAAAAAGAAAACTCCCTTTTCAGGGAGTTTTTTTATGTCTTAACTTTGCCTGAAACTTAGTCCCGAATCTATGAAGCTTTTCAAAAACCAATGGTCTAATATTATTTTTATTGTGATCATTCTGGCCATGCTAATTCCTCAAACGCGGAAACCTATTCAGATCTTTGTAAATAAGCTGATTTCTTTTGCTCCTTCTGTAAATGATGAGGAGGATAGAGTGAAACTGGCAGATTATAACTGGGTGCTCGAAGATTCCCGCGGGAAACGTGTAGAATTTTCTGAATTCGAAGGAGAAGTAATTATTATAAATTTCTGGGCTACCTGGTGCCCGCCCTGTATTGCAGAAATGCCCAGTTTCCAGGAGCTATATGTAGATTACCAGGATAAAGTGACCTTTTTATTTGTTTCCGGAGAACAGCGACAAACCGTGGAAAATTTTATGAAGAGAAAGCGTTTTGATCTTCCTGCTTATAAAATGCTTACCAAAACTCCAGAACCTATGGATGGTAAAACCCTGCCAACTACCTATGTGATTTCCAAAGATGGAAGCATCGTGGTGGATAAAGTGGGCGCTGCCGAGTGGAACAGCGAAAGTTTCCGGAAAACACTTGACGAACTAATAGCGGAATAGATTCTAAACTTTCCTGAAAAAGGCTTTGATGAATTCAGGATGGTAAATGGAGAACATGATCTTCAGGTCTTCAGAGAACGTAGTGTCTTCATCTAAAAACCGGAATATATCCTGAATGGAATTTCTGGTATAGAATTTCGTAAATAGATATTCTCCCAGATCATTTCTTTTCTCCAGGACATCCAGAAATATAGAATCGTACAACCCATATTTCTTATTGTTTAAACCCATGGAGGGTCTATGACCATCCTTTATGTTCTGAATTAGGAGGTCTATCTTCTTTTCTGTGTTTTTAAAAGAATATCCTGAGGAAGCTTTCACCCAGCCACCGGCTGTGCCAATTTTAGTTACATTTTTAGAGCTTTTTTCGTAAAAAGGGTAGTCTGTCATGGGAATCACACCTTTCTCCTCGTCAGTCACCTCAAAAGAGGTTATTTTAAGAACTTCCCTTATATAGCGATTTAGGTATTGATCGTAAACTGAGTCTTCACCCAGATAAGGTGTAAAGAAAGTGAATTCAATAAGCGCTTCTCTAGCAGTAATAGGGAGTACATAGGTAAAGCTTGCAGAATCTTTATGTTTTATTCTGTAATCCATCATGGTGAAGCAATCAGGATCAAATGATTCCTGATCGGTCTTAATATAGAGGCCTTTGAAGTGCTGATAAATCACAGTACTTTTATCTGAGGTCCTAAAATTTTCCGGAGGCCTGCTATCAAAAAAATGCGTTGCTGTATAATTCCTGTTTTTACCTTTTGCTGTTCTGGTAACTTCGTCGATCTCAACAACCTCATCCTTTATAAACAATATATCCGGAGATTTCTCCA
>JAHELO010000214.1 GCA_024644145.1 Christiangramia sp. | reverse complement strand
GGTTTTAGCAGCCTCCAGATCTATACTATCACTCTGAACTTTCATAATAGACTGCTCGAGTTTATTTTTAGCCTGCTCAAGCTTTAATTCCCGTTCCTCCTGTAAAGCTGCCAGCTGAGCATTTAAAGCCGATATCTTGTCTTCGTATGATGTAAGCGAGTTAGACTTGGATCTTACCTGGTCTCCCGTTCTTTCCACCAGGGAGGGATCAAAATATTCATCTTTAACTTCGGTAATATGTAAGATCGTATCCCCTTTTTTCACAAAGTCACCTTCATTAACAAACCATTTTTCTATACGTCCCGGGATTACAGATTGTATGGTATGAGGCCGCTGCTCGGGACTCAAAGTGGTTACCGATCCTACAGCCGATATAGTTTGAGTCCACGGTAAAAAAAGAATAACGATCCCAAAAACCGCAAAGAATTTCAGGAAGCGATTAAAATATTTATAATGATTAGAACGAAAAACCTTCTTTCCCGATTCATACCGGGTTAGATCAAAATCTTCGTTTATAGAATTCTCGGTAATGTTTAGCATAGCTTCAGGATTAATTTTTAATGATACCATCAACTAAAGTACAGCGACGATCACATCGCTCTCTCCACAATTCATCTCTACTGGTAACTATGACAGACATGTTATTAGCTTCAGAAAAAATAGTATTCAAGATCCTTAGCTTTTCATCATGATCTATCTGATGCAGCGGATCGTTAAGGATCAATAACTTTGGATTTCTAATAAGACTCCTGGCAAGAATGATCTTTTTAGCAACGGTTTGTGGTAACTGAAGCCCTTCAGGATATATAATGGTTTCCAGGCCATTCGGTTGCTGACGCACAAATTTCTTAAGGCCAGTTTTCTCCAACACCTCATAGATCTCTGCCTGACTTATAGATTCATCCCCGAAAGTAATATTATCCAGAAGAGTACCCTCAAAAACAGTTTCTTCAGCCAGGGATTGGCCAAGTTGAGAGCGGTAAAAATTAAGATCTATATTCTTTAAAGAAATACCATTCACATAGATGGTCCCACTGCTGGGCTTTATGAGCCCTGCAATGATCTTAAGCAGAACAGATTTTCCCGAACCGTTCTTTCCATCGAGCAGGATCTTCTCGCCAGGTCGGATTATGAGGTTTACATTTTTTAGGATCTCATGACCATCTGCCCCGATAAACCCTATATTCTTTAATTCTATTTCAAGAGAATCGCTTTCAGCAAAGCTACGGTCCCCTCCCATTTTTTCAAGCTTCTTATCTACAACCTCACCCAGCTTCTCAAGGGAAGTAAGCAGATCATAAAAATTTTCCAGGCCCAGGATCATTTTTTCCACAGAGCTTATAACCAAAAGAATAATGATCTCTGCTGCCACAAATTGCCCTATGTTCATTTGCTGATTCAGAACCAGCAAACCACCTATAATCAATAATCCGGCGGTTACCAGGGTTTTGAAAACGATCATCTGGATGAACTGCAGCTTTAACACCTGGAAATGGCTTTCCCGGGCATCCAGATACTTACTTACCAGCGCATCGTTCTTTGTAATTGCATGCTGGGTCTTTCCCGAAATTTTAAAACTAATAAGGGTTCTGGCCACTTCCTGGATCCAGTGTGCGATCCTGTATTTCATTTTAGACTCCTTTATACTGGTATTAAGACCTCTTTTAGCTGTGATCAGGAACACCAGATAGATCAGTATCACCAGGAGAACACCATAAGCTATAAAAAAAGGATGATAAAGTGAAAGCAGGATCAACCCGAAGACGATCTGCAATACCGCGGCCGGAAAATCCAGTACAAATTTAGAAATACCCTTTTGTATATTGATCACATCAAAAAAGCGGTTGGCCAGTTCTGGAGGATAAAAATCCTTAAGTTCAGACATTCTTATCTTTGGAAATCTATAAGTGAAGTCGAAAGATGCCCGGGTAAATATCTTTTGCTGAATATTTTCCACGATGCGTATCTGCATTAATTGCAAGATTCCTACAAACGCCACCCCTAAAGTTACCAGTACCACCAGGACCATCCAGGAAGTGGTGATACGAGCGCCCTGTATAAGGTTTACGATAGCCTGGATACCCAGCGGAACAGACAGGTTTACCAATCCCGCAAAAATGGCATAGTATAAAACCTGAAGAAAATCCTTCTTCTCCAGTTTTAGCAAGCCAATAAATCTTTGGAAGGTTTTAATTTTATCTTCAGCCATTTGTATCCATTTTTAAAATTTTAACCACCAGGTCTACAAAATAGTTTGAAGCGGTTATAGTTTCATTACAGTTAGTAATAGAAGGGAGATGATCTTTTAGAAAATGCTGGTGCAGGGAACCGTCCAGGATCATGCTGGAAAGGCTTAAAGAATATTGGTAATCTGGTCGTACCTCCCTGATCATTTCGGCGATACTGGTGACCAGCCTTTTGTAGACCGAAAAATATCCTCCTTTATTTTCATTATCCACATCTTTGGTGAGATAGGATTTTGAAGATTCATTTATAATGATCTTGTTCAATGCCACCTCATTGATATGTTTAAACCTGATATCTTCCACTACAGGATGGGTAATCCCTTCTATTGCTTTAATCAATTTACTGCCGGGATCGCTCATTCCATGCGTTGCAAAACTTAACTGAAATTCTTTCCAGCTCCAGTACCAGTTCGTGATATAAACTAAAAATTTATGCTTGTTCTCAAAATATCTGTAGATGGAACTTTCGTTTGAATTTATTTCAAGCCCAAGTTTCTTAAAAGTAAACTTCTCAAAGCCTACTCTGTCTATAAGAAGAATGCCATGCTCTACGATCTTCTTTCCTAAATCACTGGACTCAGGGTCTTTTAAATACAACTCAGAGTTGATAGAGATTCTAACATTCTGTAACAAGTCCATGCCTGAAATAATTTTTTGCAAAAATAATAGTATTACTATTAATATATGATAGTTTATATATTAATTAACATGTGTTGATATAAGTCCAGGTTCAAAGCCTAAGCTGGCATAAAGGAGGTCTAACTATTGCAAATAAAAATACCCAGTACTTTTTAGTAATGGGTATCAAAATTTACTGATAATTGGAAATTGAAATAAGATCAGAGTTTTGTGAATACAGAAACAAAATCATCTCCGGTAATCGTTAGCCTGTTTCCAGAAATAGCGTAAGTTAACTCATCGGTCGGCTCATCAGGAATCGAAATTGTTAACTTATTTCCACTAGTCTTCCAGGTGAAACTCGTAGTTTCAGTTTCCGTTTCTCCCTCTATAGTAAACTTGTCTACAATTGTACCGGATCCATTAGCATTAAAGGTGATTGTCAAGTCATACTCTACACCATCCACTATCTCTTTTGCTCCCCAGGAACCAACCAATGCACTATCATTTACATTACTACCACCATCGTCATCACTATTACAGGAAACGACCAGAAGGGAAAAAACCATTAAAAATAAATACTTGATGTTCTTCATTGAAATTGAATTTAATCATTGTGGAATCTCTACTCGTATGGCTTTTCAAGAACCGCCTGTTTAAAATATAGTTTCTACTCTATTGATTTTTAATCAACACTAAAATAATCTAAATAACTGATTCGTAGTTAATTAAAACAGCCTAAGTATAAAATAAATTAATAGACCTAACCGTCAGACCTGTCTTGACCGCGAAACTTTCCAGAACTTAGTATTCTTGCCCATCACGCAAGAACCTATTTTAATAGAAGATTTTACAGGATATTAATAAGTGTAAAAGGAATTGTATTTTAGAACATTTAATTTACGCTCATGATATTATTCTGGATAGGAACGGCAGTTTTATATGGTATTATAGTAATCATGGTGCACAGGTTTTTCTGGAATGAAGTGACGGAGGAAGAAAGTATAAAGATGGATAAGAAAAAATTCTGGTTGTATCCATTTTACTGGCAGGGAGCTTTGTTAATTGGTTTAGGCATTATTGCTTTATTATTTGGCATTTTGAAATGGATTGATGTCTTACCATTTTAAAATTAGTTTTAAGAGAAAGTTGAATCAATTTTTATCCATTAATAAAGTTTAAAAAACTACATTTTATGAGAAATTTCATTTTAATCTTACTGGTTGCCGCATCCACCTTTG